>NZ_JBQDYE010000039.1:0-38286 GCF_052044155.1 Salinisphaera sp. SWV1 | reverse complement strand
GTCACGGCACTGTCGCGGCGCGCCGGGCGGGTGTTGTTCAACGGCTTCCCGACCGGGGTGGCGGTCAACGATGCGATCGTCCACGGCGGACCGTATCCGGCGACCACCGATTTCCACAGCACGTCGGTCGGTACGCTGGCGATCAACCGTTATCTGCGCGCGGTCTGCTACCAGAGTGCGCCGGCCGCCGTGCTGCCCAAGGCGCTCGCCGATGACAATCCGCTGGGTATTCGGCGGCTGGTGAACGGCGATATGACGACGGCCAGCCTGTAAGCGATCCGGAGCACGCCATGCAGCTGATTCAATACGAAACCGCAGCCGGTCAACGACGCGTCGGCGTCGTGGACGCCGACCGCGTGACCACCATTGCCGATACCCGCACGGTCCGCGAACTGGCGCTGGCCGCGATCCATGCCGGCCACGGCCTGGCGGCCGAGGCCGAAACCCGTGGCATGGCCGACGGCATCGAAAGCCTCGAAGCCCTGCTGGCCGCCGGTCGCGTGCTGCCGCCGCTCGATCACGACGATCCGGCGCATTGCCTGATCAGCGGCACCGGGCTGACCCACACCGGCAGCGCGGATACCCGCAACGCCATGCACCAGGCCGGCCAGGCCCAGCCCGATCCGGACAAACTCACGGACTCGATGAAGGTGTTCAACTGGGGGCTCGAAGGCGGCCGCCCGGCGCCGGGACAACCCGGCGTACAGCCGGAATGGTTCTACAAGGGCGACGGCCGGATCGTCGCCCGCCCGGGCGGCGAGATTCCGGCGCCGGAGTTCGGCAAGGATCTGGGCGAAGAGCCCGAGATCGCCGGACTGTACGTCGTGGCTGACGACGGCACGCCCTGGCGCGTCGGTTATGCCCTCGGCAACGAAACCTCCGATCACGTCACCGAGCGCGAGAACTATCTCTATCTGGCGCACTCCAAGCTGCGTTATTGCAGCTTCGGCCCGGTATTGCTGACCGGCGAACTGCCGCAGTCGGTGGAAGGCATGAGCCGCATCCGGCGCGACGGCGCGGTACTGTGGGAAAAGCCCTTCCTGTCGGGCGAGGCGCATATGTGCCACAGCCTCGAAAACCTCGAGTACCACCACTTCAAGTATCGACAATTTCTCGGCGCGGGCGATGTGCACGTGCATTTCTTCGGCACGGCCACGCTGTCCTTTGCCGACAATATTTCCACCCGCGTCGGCGATGTGTTCGAGATCGAATCACCGATCTTCGGCGCACCGCTACGCAACACGGTGGGCACCGCCCGACCGGCGCTCGCCCCCGGGGCCGTTCAAGTCCTGGACTGACGAGCCCCACCCAAAAAACGGCGGCGCCATGCGCGCCGTCGATATAACAAAAGTTCGTCTTCGCCTGAAAAGGCGTTATTCGCGACGACAACACGGAGGAGAAAACCATGACACACGAATCCAAACTCGCCCGAGGCCTTGGGCTGGGCGGCAGCGCCACCGTACTGGCGGCCCTGCTGGTCGCCGGCCCGGCCCTGGCTTCCAACGACAACAGCAGCGCGAGCAACGACAGCGGCAGCCAGAACTCGCATCTGGCCGTCACCGAAAGCGATTTCGGCAAGACGCCACAGGGGCAGGAGGTCAAGCGTTATCAACTGACCAATCGCAACGGCATGTCGGTGGACATCATCACCTTCGGCGCCCGGATTCAGTCCATCAAGGTCCCGGACAAGGACGGCAATGTCGCCGACGTGGCCCTGGGTTTCGACAACGTCGAGGGCTATATACACAAAAACCAGTATATGGGCGCGACCATCGGCCGATACGCCAACCGCATCGCCAACGGCCAGTTCACCCTCGACGGTCATACCTATAACCTGCCGAAAAACAACGGCCCGAATACGTTGCACGGCGGGCCCGAGGGGTTCCAGCAGCAGGTCTGGCAGGCCCAGGAAATTCACCCGCACGGCACGGTCGGGGTGGAGATGACCTACCTGTCGCCGGACGGACAAATGGGGTTCCCGGGCGATCTCGTGACCACGGTGCGCTATACGCTGGATAACGACAACGATCTGCGGATCCACTATTCGGCGGTCAGTGACAAGGACACGGTGATCAATCTCACCAACCACACTTATTTCAATCTGGAAGGTGCCGGCAGCGGTTCGATCCTCAACGAGGTCGCGATGATCAATGCCGATAAGTACAGCCCGATCGACAAGACCGAAATCCCGCTCGGCTCGGCCCGCGCGGTCAAGGGCACCCCGTTCGACTTCACCACCCCGCACACCTTTGGCGAGCGCATTCACGCCAAGACCACCCAGTTGATGCGCGCGGAACCCAAACAGGGCGGCTATGACCACAACTGGGTCCTCGATACCAACGGCAATCTCGACGCGCTGGCCGCCCGCGTCACCGACCCCAAGTCCGGTCGCGAGCTGGAGGTCTACACGACCGAACCGGGCGTGCAGGTCTATACCTCGAACTTCATCCACGGTAAATACGAGGGTAAAGGTGGCAAGACCTATCACCACTGGAGCGCCTTCACCATGGAGACCCAGCATTATCCGGATTCGCCGAATCACCCGTCGTATCCGACCACCGAACTGAAAGCGGGCAAGAAGTTCACGTCCACGACGATCTTCAAGTTCCTGCCTGAGTAAAGTCAGCGGCGATCGGCCGACCGCGACCCGTGGCCGGCCGATTCTGTCCCTGGCCAGGAATGTATGCGTCAAACCGGAGGAAGAAAAAAATGAGCGATTCATCAGACCACAACGACAAAAACATCGACGTCAGCCGTCGCCGAATCCTGCACGGGGCCCTGAGCGGCGGCGCCGGCCTGGCCGCGCTGACCGGAATGGGGATTTCACCCGCGGCGTTCGCGGCAGGCAAACACAATGCGAACCTGCCGGATCATCCGAAATACAAGTTCGTATTCATCAACCATGTGACCACCAACCCGTTCTTCGTGCCGACCCAGTACGGTGCCGCCGATGCCTGTGCGGCCTTCGGGTGCAGCTATCAGTGGACGGGGTCACAGAAATCGGAGGCCAGCGTCATGGTCAATGCCATGGACGCCGCGATCTCCTCCGGCGTCGACGGTATCGCGGTGGCACTGGTCGACCAGCATGCGTTCAACAAGCCGATCGACCGCGCGCTCAAGGCCGGTATCCCGGTGGTGTCCTACAACGCCGATGTCGATAACAATCGGATGGCGTATATCGGGCAGAAGCTGTTCGATGCGGGCAAGGCGCTCGGCCAGCGAATCGTCGATGAAGTCGACTCGGGCGACGTCGTGGGCTTTATCGCCACGCCGGGCCAGCTCAACATCCAGCCGCGTCTGAACGGCGCCAAGCAGGCGATCAAGGAGTCCGGCAAGAACATCACGCTGCACGAGGTCGCCAGCGGGCCGACGGTCAACGAGGAGTTCTCGCGCATCGAGTCGTTCTACCTCGGGCATCGCAACATCAAGGGCATGTTCGCGGTCGATGCCGGCAGCACCGAAGGTGTGGCCAAGACCATGAAGAAGCACGATCTGGCCAAGAAAGGCGTCAAGGCCGGCGGCTTCGACATGCTTCCCGGCACGCTCGACGGCATCGAGAGTGGCGATCTCAGCTTCACCATCGACCAGCAGCCCTATCTGCAGGGCTTCATCCCGGTGATGGAACTGTATCTGTATCAGATCTCGGGTGGTCTCAGCGGTATCGCCAACGTCAACACCGGTCTCAAATTCGTGACCAAGGACAATGTCGGTGAGTACCTGAACACCAAGAGCCGTTTCGAGGGCAACTCAAGCAAGGAAAAAGTCCTGTCCCGGTCCGGCGCCATCTCGACCTGAGTGTAAGTGTAATCTATGGCAACACAATCCAAAGCTGATCCGACGCATCGACCGAAGGGGCGGTCCGATGAAGCAGCACGACGCCAGGGTTCCTGGCGTCGTGCGGTCATCGCCACATTCGCGCGTCGTGAAGCCAGCATCGTCATTGCGGGTATCCTGCTCGCCATCTATTTCCAGTCCACCACGGGCGGCGTTTTCCTCTCACCCGACAATATCGGCACGCTCGGCCAGTACACGGCGGCGACCGCCGTTCTGGCAGCCGGCGAAGTGCTGGTTCTAATCAGCGGCGAACTCGACCTGTCCGTGGGCATGGTCTATGCGATGGCGCCGTTCGTGATGTTCTACGCGCACAGCGCCGGCATCCCAGTCGTCGCCGCGATCATCCTCGCACTGCTGGCCTGCGGCGTGGTGGGCCTGCTCAACGGCCTGATCACCGAACTGCTCAAGATCCATTCGTTCGTGACCACGATGGGCATGCTTTTCATGCTCAACGGGTTCACGCTGACCATCTCCGGCGGCTATCCGGTGCAGCCGCAGGCCGGCGCATTCTTGACCACGATCTTCGGCGGCAGCGCCTTCGCGCAACTCGGCTGGGCCCTGCTCATCGCCATCGTGTTTCAGTTCATCCTCACGCGCACGCGCTGGGGGCTGCATACGATCGCGGTCGGCGGCAACCTGAACGGGGCGACCGAGGCCGGCATCAGGGTAACCTTCGTCAAGGTTCGTAATTTCACGGTCTGCAGCATGCTGGCCGGCTTCGGCGGCATTCTGGACAGTTTCCAGACCGGATCGATCACGCCACTGGCCGGCGGTACGCAGATCATGTTCATGTGCATCGCCTCGGCCGTCATCGGCGGCACCCTGCTGGCCGGCGGTGTCGGCACCATCATCGGCGCATTCTTTGGCGCCGTGGTCATCGGCATGCTCAAGGACGGCTTCACCCTGGCCGGTGTCTCGGCCTACACCTTCGACATGATTCTGGGCGGCGCGATCCTCGTGACCATGATCGTCAACGTCCATATCGGCCGCTTCAAATACTTCTTCAAATTCTTCGGGAAGCAATCATGACGGAGAAAAACCAACCATTGCTGCAGGTCGAGAACGTGGCCAAGGAGTTCGGCCACGTCACGGCCCTGGAAGAGGTCAACCTGACGGTCGGCAAGGGCGAAGTGCTCGGCCTGCTCGGCGACAACGGGGCCGGCAAGTCGACGTTGATGAAGATCCTCTGCGGGCTTCATCAGCCGACCCGGGGGCGCATCGTCTACGACGGCAAGGAGGTGCACCTGCACTCGGTCAGCCACGCGCGCTCGCTGGGCATCGACTGTGTGCATCAGGATCTGGCAGTGATTCCGCAACTCAATGTCTACCACAACATGTTCCTGCAACGGGAATCGCTTACGGGCGGCCCCCTGGCGATCCTCAATAACAAGCCGATGCGTGAGAAGGCACGCGAAGCGCTGCTCGATATCGGCGTCAACATTCCCTCGGTGGACGTGCCGGTCGAACAGCTTTCAGGCGGCCAGCGGCAGGCGGTCGCGGTCGCGCGATCGGTCTACTCGAACTCGCGCCTGCTCCTGCTGGACGAGCCGACCGCGGCCATGGGGGCCAAGGAAGGGGCGATGATCCTCGATGTGATCAACCGGCTTCGAGCCAAGGGCGAGGTCTCGATCATCATCATCGCGCACAACTACGGCCAGATCTTCGACGTCTGCGATCGTGTCAATCTGCTGCAGAACGGCCGTATCACCTTCAACAAGGCCACCGCAGACACATCGGTCCAGGAGCTGACCGATATCGTGGTCAACGAATATCGCAACGCCGCCAGGCAAGCCAACGCCTGAACCGACCGTCCGGCCCGCGCTTGCGGCGGGCCGGGGGCTTTGGAAGAATGCCGGGCGACGCCACCCATGCACCGACCGGATGCGCATTCATGACCCATACCCCACCCTCCGACACCCCGCCCCCGAAGTTCGATCGACGCGTGGTCGTGATGGGTGTGTCGGGCAGCGGCAAGTCCACCGTCGGTGAAGCGGTCGGCAGCGCGCTTGGCGTGCCATACATCGACGGCGACAAATATCATCCGCGGGCCAACATCGACAAGATGTCGCGCGGCGAACCCCTGAGCGACGACGATCGAGCCGACTGGCTGGCGGTGCTTACCGACCTGATTCGCGACAATCACGACAAGAACGAACCTCTGCTGATCGGCTGCTCTTCGCTCAAGCGCATCTATCGCGACCAACTCCGCGAGGCCGACCCCGGTTTGCTGTTCCTGTACCTGGACGGCAGCTTCGATGTCATTCTGGGGCGCATGCAGCGACGCAAGCATTTCTTCTCCTCGGAGATGCTCACATCGCAGTTCGACACCCTCGAAGCGCCCGGCGCGGACGAAGCGATCCGCGTCGATATCGATCAGAACTTTGCCGACGTCATCGATCAGAGCACCGCGGCGCTACGCACTCGCCTTGAACAGGACAAGCTTTCATGAGCGACACGCTCACCCCGCATCTGACACTGGCAATGGGACTCGGCGAGGGCCCGCTCTGGCACCCCGAATACAACGCCCTGTACTGGGTAGACATCCTCGGCGGCGCCCTGCACCGGTTGCATTTCGCCACCGGCGAGCACAGCGTGGTCGAATACGACGAGGCCATTACCTGCGTGGTGCGGCATGCCGACGGCGGGCTGGTGGCGGCCCTGAGATCCGGCCTCTGGCATCTCGACGCGGCGGGCGGCCGGCAGGTCTGTCTGGCACAGGCGCCCGAGGACACCGACGATCATCGTTTCAACGACGGCGGTTGCGATCCGGCGGGGCGTTTCTGGATCGGCACGATGAATGAAACCCAGGCCGCCGCCGATGCATCGCTCTACTGCTACGACGGCCACGCCCTGGTACCGCGCATCGGCGGCATGACGATCACCAACGGCCTGGCGTTTTCGACCGACGGCCGCTGGATGTACCACACCGATACGCCCACCCGCATCATTCGCCGGCACGCCTTCGACCCGGCCACCGGCGACATCGGGCCCGGCGAGACATGGATCGATCTGAACGCGCTCGATATCGAGGGCAGCCCGGACGGCGCGGCCGTCGATGTCGAGAATCACTACTGGACCGCCCTGTTCGGCGGCGCGGCGGTTGCCCGTTTCGATCCCGAAGGACGCCTCGTGGCACGCTATCCGCTGGCCGCATTGCAGCCGACCATGCCGGCCTTCGGCGGCCCGGATGGCCGCACATTATTCGTGACGACCGCGCGCGAGAACATGAGCGCCGCCATGTTGTCAGAATGGCCGGAGTCGGGATCCCTGTTTGCCATGAAGGTCGACGTACCCGGCCGCGCGAGCGCCCCATTCAACCCGAGAGCGAGCCTATGAGCACCCGCATCGCCATGATCGGCTTTGGCAAAATTGCCCGCGATCAACACCGGCCGGCGCTCGCCGCCAGCGCCGACTTCGATCTGGTGGCCACCGTCGATCCGCAACTGCAATCCGATCCCGCGGCCACGCCGGCGCACTTCACCGATTTTGACGCCTTGCTGGCCGCGGATGTCGATGTCGATGCCGTGGCCCTTTGCGTGCCGCCGCAACACCGGTTCGCCATGGCCTGCCAGGCCATCGAGGCCGGTCTGCATGTACTGCTCGAAAAGCCGCCGGGTATCACGCTGTCGGAAGTCGACGACCTGGAACAACGCGCGGCCACCGCCGGCGTCACCCTCTACGCCAGTTGGCATTCGCGCCATGCCCCGGCCATCGAGGCCGCACGCGAATGGCTGGCGACCCAGACGGTGACCGCGGTGGAGATCGATTGGCGTGAAGATGTCACGGTCTTCCATCCGGGCCAGGACTGGATCTGGGAGCCCGGCGGCCTGGGCGTGTTCGACCCAGGCATCAACGCCCTGTCCATCGCCACGCATATCCTGGTGCGCCCGTTCGCCCTGCGCGAGGCCAGCCTGGATGTACCGGGCAACTGCGCCACGCCGATTGCGGCGAAACTGTCGTTCCAGGATACAGCCGGCGCCCCGGTCGACGCCATTCTGGACTTCCGCCACAAGGGCGATCCGTGCTGGCAGATGCGCGTCAAGACCGAGGAAGGCGAGCTTCTTCTCGAGGAAGGCGGCGGGCGGATGCGGGTGGACGGCGAAGTGCGTATCGACGAGGACAAGGACGAATACGCTGGCGTCTATGCCCGGTTCGCAAGCCTGCTGGACGAAGGCCGCTCGGATATCGATCTGCGGCCGTTCGTCCACGTCGCCGATGCCCTGATGCTCGGCCGGCGGCGCGTGGTTGCCGACTTTCACGAATGACAGGCCCAACCGAGCGATGGCGTCACCGCCGATCAATCGACAACACGCGAGAGCTGCCATGTCCCACGCCCTGCCCGACCGCCTCGCGGTCACCCGCGACGAATTCGCTTCCACCCCCGACGGCGAGCGTGTCGATCGCTATCAGTTGACCAACCGCCGCGGCATGCGGGTGGCGATCCTCACCCACGGCGCCCGCATTCAGGCGCTCGACGTACCGGACAAGAACGGGCGGCTGGCCGATGTCGTGCTCGGCTTCGACCGCGTCGACGACTATCTGCAACCCGGCGCCAGTTATTTCGGCGCCACCATCGGCCGCTACGGCAACCGCATCGCCGGCGGTGCATTCGAGCTCGGCGACCGGCGCCATCAACTGTCGACGAACGAAGGCGCAAACACGCTGCACGGCGGCGAGCGCGGTTTCGATCGGCACGTCTGGGCTGCGGCCCCGATCGACGAGGGCGATGCCGTGGGCGTCGAGCTCACGCTGTTTTCGCCCGACGGCGACATGGGCTTTCCCGGCAATCTCGCCGTCACCCTGCGCTACACGCTCGATAATGCCAACAATCTCCGGCTGCATTATTCCGCCGTGGCTGACGCCGAGACGGTGATCAATCTCACCAACCACGCCTTCTTCAATCTTGCTGGCGCCGGTAGTGGCACCATCCAGGACCAGATTGCGATGATCCACGCCAACCATGTCACCGCCGTGGACGAAGCCCTCATTCCCACCGGCGAACTGACCCCGGTGGCCGACAGCGCCCTGGACTTCACCCGGCCGAAACCGTTCGGCCGGGACCTCGACGATCCGGCACTGGCAGGCATTGGCGGCTACGATCACAATTGGGTGCTGGCCAGCGCCGGCGATCCGAACCGTCTCGCGGTACGCGTGGTCGATCCGGCATCGGGCCGCGCGCTGGAAATGTATTCCACCGAGCCCGGTGTGCAGGTGTATACGAGTAACGGGCTCGACGGCAGCATGACCGGCAAGCGCGGCGCCGTCTACGACCGGTACGCCGCCTTCACCCTCGAAGCGCAGCATTTCCCGGACGGACCCAACCAGCCGGCATTCCCCGGCACCCAACTGGCCGCGGGCGAGAAATACACCCAGACCACGGTCTATCGGTTCTTGCCCGCATGATGCCCTGCCCGGGCCGCCGGCGCCTCAGGCCGCGTTCGGCATGTTCGCCGTGTTCGCCGCAGCCGGCGGTTGCGCCGAAGCGGCGGTGGCCACCGGCGCCAGTACCGCCGAAAAGCGCCGCAGGCGCAGCGAGTTCGTCAGCACAAAGATACTCGAAACACTCATCGCCGCGGCCGCGATGGCCGGGTTGAGCAACCAGCCCGTCAGCGGGTAGAACACCCCGGCGGCGAGCGGGATCAATAAAACATTGTAGCCGTACGCCCAGCCGAAGTTGATGCGAATGGTCCGCATCGTGCGGCCGGCCAGCGCCAGCGCGTTGACCACGCCCGACAGATCGGCGCGGATGAGCACCACGTCGCCCGCTTCGATGGCGATATCCGTGCCCGAGCCAACCGCGATGCCGACATCGGCCTGCGTCAGTGCCGGCGCATCGTTGATGCCGTCGCCGACGAACGCCACGGTACGCGCGTCACCCTGCAGGCGCTTGATTTCGTCGGCCTTGGCCTGCGGCATCACGCCCGCCACCACACGATCGATGCCCAGCTCCGCCGCAATCGCCTGTGCGGTCGCCGCGTTGTCGCCGGTGAGCATGGCCACTTCAATACCCCGGTCATGCAGTGCGGCGATCATGTCGGCCGCCTCGCCGCGCGCCGGATCGGCCACGGCCACCAACGCGGCGAGTTCACCGTCGATCGCCACGTACAGCGGTGTACGCGCGGCCGCGGCCAGCGCATCGGCACGCTCGGTCAGGGGCGCATGATCGACGCCCAGGCTGTCCATGAAGCGCGCCGCCCCGACCTGGATTTCCCGGCCGTCGACCACGGCGGCCACGCCCTGGCCGGTGTGGGTCGTGAAATCCCGAGCCTCGGGCACAGCCAGGCCGCGGTCCGCGGCCGCTTTCACGATCGCCCGTCCGATCGGATGCTCGCTGACCGCTTCCACGGCGGCAATCTGCCGCAGCACGTCGTCGGTCTCGAAACCGGCGCAGGTCTCGAATTCGGTCAGCGACGGTGCGCCCTCGGTCAGCGTGCCGGTCTTGTCCAGCACGACGGTATCCACGCGCGCCAGCTGCTCCAGCGCCGTGCCGCGCCGAAACAGCACACCCATGGCCGCGCCGCGGCCGGTACCGACCATGATCGCGGTCGGCGTCGCCAGACCCATGGCGCAGGGACAGGCGATCAACAGCACCGACACCGCCGCGACGAAGGCCAGCGCCAGCGCCGGGCTCGGCCCGAAGACCAGCCAGCCGATGAACGTGGACACCGACACCGCCATCACGATGGGCACGAACACGCCGGCGATGCGGTCGGCCACGGCCTGGATCGCCGGTTTTTCGCCCTGCGCCTGTTCGACCATGCGGATGATGCCGGCCAGCACCGTATCGCCGCCGACGCCGGTCGCCTCGATTTCCAGCGTGCCGGCGCCGTTCACGGTGCCACCGATGACCTGCGCTTCGGTCTGCTTGGCGACCGGCACCGGCTCGCCCGAGATCATTGATTCGTCGACATAACTTTCGCCCGCGACGACACTGCCGTCGACCGGCACACGCTCGCCGGGGCGCACCGCAATACGGTCGCCCCGGACGAGTTCACCGACATCGATTTCCCGCCATTCGCCTTCGCGCTTCGCGCGCGCCGTCCTCGCCTGGAGCTTCATCAGGCCCTGGACCGCCTGCGAGGTGCGCCCGCGCGCCAGGGCTTCGAGATAGCGCCCGAGCAGAATCAGGGTGACGATCATGCCGGCGGCATCGAAATAGGTATGCGCGGCACCGGCCGGAAAAATCGTGGGCAGCGCAAACGCCACCAGCGAATAGAAATACGCGGCATTGGAGCCGATCAGCACCAGGCTGTTCATGCCGGGCGCCGCATGCTTGAGTTCGCCCCAGCCCAGTCGATAGAAACGCGAGCCCGCATAGAACTGCACCGGCGTCGCCAGCACCAACTCGATGATGGTCCAGGCGATCGGCGGCGCCAGCGCGTTCATCGCGGCGCCCACGCCGGGCAGCATGCGGGCCATGGCGATCACGAACAGCGGCACGGTGAACACCGCGGACAAAAGCAATGCGTGCTTGAGCTCGTCTGCCTCTGAATCTTCGTTTTCGGCGTCCCCAGCGTCCTGGTCGTCCAGCGCGACCGGCGTATAGCCCGCTTTCTCCACACAGGCGAACATCGCCGGCGGGTCGACCTGCCCGGGCAGATAACGCACCCGGGCCCGCTCGGTGGTGAGATTCACCGTGGCCTCGAGCACGCCGTCGAGCCGCGCCAGCTTCTTCTCCACCCGGGCCACACAGGCGCCGCAGGTCATGCCGTCGACACCGAACTCGATCTCTTCCGCCACCGGTGTGTAACCGGCGCTCTCGACCGCCCTAAACACGGCCGCGGGGGCGTTGGAGCCGGCCTCGAGCGTCACCTTCGCACGCTCGGTGGCAAGATTCACCGACGCCTCGGTAACACCCGACACCTTGCGGATTTTCTTCTCGACGCGGGCGACGCAAGCGCCGCACATCATGCCGTCGATGCCGAATTCCAGGGTTTGGTCGTGTTGGGCTTCGCTCATGCCGTACTCGGCTGTCGTTGAATCAGCGGTATTTCAGAACGTCCATCAATTCCGCGACGATGGCGTCCTCGTCGCCACGCTCATGGGCGGTGACCACGTGATGCTTGAGATGACCGCGCAGGATCAGATCGCCGGTCTTGGCGAGCGCGCCCTGCACTGCCTTGATCTGCTTGAGGGCATCCACGCAATAGACATCGTCGCGCTCGAGCATGCGCAACACGCCGTCGACGTGGCCGCGAATCGATCGCAGCCGGGCCGTGGCGTCCTCGCGCACGCCCGGCTCGATCGCCAGATGATTACAAGGCTGCTGGGTGGTATCGGCCATTACGCCATCGTGGCTTCGTAGCCTTCCTCGCGCACCGCGGCCAGCAACGCCTGCGTATCCGCGTCGCCCTCGACTTCGGCCACACCGGAATCCAGATCGACCTGCACCACGCGTTCCACGCCGTCGACCTCGGCCAACGCCTCGTTGACAGCCGCCACGCAATGCTGACAGCTCATGCCTTCAATCCTGAGTCGTGTCATAAGGGTTCTCCTTGGCTTGATCCACCCCTCCTGGGGTGGGGTATGCTCAATACAAAGCTTATGCCCGCTGCCGGGCATCGTCAAATCGTGCGACCGTGGCAACGGCGCCGCGATCCCGGCATTGAATCTGGGCTCGATTGGATAAGGATCAACCGCTTATGACACTCACTGCCCTGTCCTGGATCGTCATCGCGCTGGGAATCGTCACCGGCGCCGCCATCGCGATCGATTGTTATCAACGCCCGCAGCACATGAACGTCATGAACGTCACCTGGCCGATCACCGGCCTTTATTTCCCGGTCGTCGGCTGGTGGATTTACAAGGCGATGGGTCAACCCGACGGCATGCCGCGCGGCGGCGGCCACGCTCACGCGCATCACGATTCGCATCACGGTCACGGCCATGGCGACGATGGCGGCGGCGGTCATCATCACGCGCCCAAGCCCCATTGGCAGAGCGTCTTCGTTGGTGTAACCCACTGCGGCGGCGGCTGTACGCTGGGTGATTCGGTAGCCATTCCGGTCGTGGCGCTGACCGGCTTCACCGTGCTCGGCTCTACCCTGCTCGGGCATTTCACCGCCGAGTTCGTGGCCGCCTATCTGTTCGGCATCCTGTTCCAGTTCCTGCCGGCCATGAGCATGGGCGAGACCAACCCGGTCAAGGCGCTCGTCAACGCCGTCAAGGCCGATACGCTGTCATTGATCGCCTTCCAGATCGGCATGTACGGGTGGATGGCATGGGCCTCGCTCGTGCTTCTGCCACAAGAACCCGACGCCGGCTCGGCGGTGTTCTGGTTCATGATGCAGATCGCCATGGCCATCGGCTTTGCCACCGCCTATCCGGCCAACTGGTGGTTGATCGACCGCGGTATCAAGCACGGCATGTAGTGCCGAAGAACGCGTTAAATTCTGGTCACCGTGGGATGGTGGCCGGGCTGGCTTCCCACCGGGTAACGCACTATGTTTCGATCCCGCCATCGCGAACGCATACTGCCGCAGCTCGAGCATTCGCTTTTCAGTGGTCTGCTCGCGGTGCACTGGGGCAACGCGCGCTTCGACCGCCCCGCGCTCGACTTCAAGGCATTCGCCCGCGGGGTCGCCCTGCACGACTGGCACTATGGCCCGCTCGACAACCACCCGCTCGGCACTTACGGCGATGCCGAATGGCAAGCGATCGTCGAGCGTGGCGTGGCCACGCGCCACGACGACCCGATCACCGATGCCGTGGCCAAGCGGCATCTGCGCCGCCTGATCGGCACGCCGGAAACGCCGGCGGTTCAGGCGCTGGTCCAGCGGCTGGACGGGGCAATCGCGGAACGCCAGGGCGAAACCTCTTATTCGGACGCCGACTTCGAGTGGGCCGATCACATCACCCGGTTTTGCGATACGGTCGCCTTCGATCTGGGTTTCGAGCACCGCGGACCGCGCCACGTGCGCGTCCCGGCCCATCGCGACGCCCGCGACGAGACCGACGTCAGCTACGAGATCGCAGCCGACGGCGTGATCCGATTCGCGCCCTGGCCATTCGATCGTCCCGACTTCGGCATGCCGCTGACTGCCTACCAGGCGTCTGACTACCCGGACCGCTTGCAGCCGGTCGTGATCTTCGTGCAGTGCGTGCCAGGCGAACCGCCGGACGTATCGGCGTGAACGCGAATCCGGGCCCGGCGCCCGGCGCCCGGCCACCGTCTCAAACCCGAATCGACAACCCGGCCGCGACCACCAGCAATAACGCCATCGCCCGATTGAACAGGCGGCGATGGCGACCCCGGCTGCCGATACCATAGCGCCCCGGCACACCCCAGGTGGCCAGACCGGCCATCGCCACGATCAGGAACACCAGAGCACGCAGACTCGCGCCGCCCGCATCGCCGGGCGCGAATACGCCGGCCACGGCGAGCGCCATCATCCAGGCCTTGGGGCTGACCGGTTGCAGCCCGGCGCCCGTCAACAGGCCGAGCGCGACTTCGGGCGTGCGATCGGCTGCCACCGGCTCGCCGGCGCTGCGAAACAGCTGCCACGCCAGCCACCCAAGCCAGCCCATGCCGATCGCGGTCAGTACATGGTGAATAGCCGGATACGCGACAAGCGGCGCGGCCAGGCCCAGCCCGGCGGCCCAGACCATGCCGGCCACGCCCAGTGCCGCCCCCATCACCAGCGGCAGGGTCGCGCCCAGCCCGCGCCGCGCACTACTGGCCATCACCAGAATATTGGTCGGGCCCGGTGTGAATGAAGCGACGATGGCGAACAATGTGAAACCGATCATGAGGCCCGCGCCCGGCGCGGCCTCATCTGCCCCTGGCTTGTCGATGAACGCATGACTTCTCGACTCGAACGAAAACGTCCGGCGAGGATGCGCGCGGGCCGGGCTAGGCGTCTGGAGTATTCGTACAGCGCCGGCGATAAGCGGCCGGGCTCAGACGATAGGCGCGCTGAAACCAGCGCCCGAGATGCGATTGATCGGCAAAGCCGAGTGCGGCCGCGGTCTCGGCCGGGTCTTCGCCGGCCATCAAGCGACGGCGGGCGCGAACCAGCCGCAACTGAACGAGATACGCATGCGGCGGCATGCCATAAGCGGCCTTGAACACGCGCGTCGCGCGAAACCGGCTTACGCCGAGGGCATCGGCCAGATCGTCCAGGCCGATGTCGTCGGTTGCGTGCGCATGCAGATAATCCCGGGCCCGGACCGCCAGCGACGGCGGATCGTCGGCCCGCGCATCGGCCAGGCGCCAGTCGACGTGACGGCCCAGGGCCAGCAACAGATCGTCGAGGGCGGCATGGCGCGCCATGCGCAAGTCGGCGTCGTGCAGCGCACCCACCGCCCGGCCGATGGCCGTCACCAGCCGGGCATCGCCGGCCAGCGTGGCATCGAACATGGGCTCGCCGGCCGATGGCGCGTCATCCATCAGCCGGCCCAGCCAGCATTCGAACCAGGCCGGTTCGATATACATCGTGCGATAGGTGAAGCCGCCGGCCTCCGGCGCATCGCCGTCGTGAATCTCGCCCGGGGTGAGCAGAAACGCCTGCCCCGGCGTACTCACATTGCGGCGGCCGCGGCAACGGAACTGTTGCACGCCGACCTCGGTCGCGCCCACGAGATACACGTCGTGCCAGTGCGGATCGTAGGCATGGCCTTCGAAATGGGCACGCAACGTCTCGATGCCGGTCTCGGTATCGCGGCGCAGTTCGACCCAGTCGTTGGCGGTAGCGGACTTCAGCGACATCTCGGCACATGGTGTGGCATGAAAATCCAGGTCAAGCTAACCGGCCCCGGCCCAGCGGGCTAGAAGATTCGTGCAGAATTCGCTTGCAAGCCTGTGCCCATAGGGCGACGTGGCCTGCACTCAGGCCCGCCCTTCGAGGCGCTCGCCCGGGCCACAGGGCAGGACATTGAAGCTACAGGACACTCACCCGGATCGCAGGCAACCGCGCGAACGATGGCAAACTGTCGCCCATGACAAGCGTAAAGCAACGCCGGGTACAACCGACCTATTGGTATGGCCTCAATCCGTGCGGACCCGCGGCAACACGCGTGTACATGCCGCCGGATTCCGACCAACGCACGGCAAGGCATATAAAGCCTTCGCCTGGCAGGTTCGGCCTGGCGTGCGACGATGCCTGTCCGGGCCGGCGCCTGGCGGGCGGACATGCCGGCGGCGGACGCGCCTGCCGCCCTCCGCGCCCCGGTCATGTACACAACCGGGACGCCACCACCCGCCGGGCGCGCTGGCCCGAAATTTGCTGCGCATCTCCTGTTCCGACCGCCACTGCCGCGAGGCTGACGTGACCGATCTCCACAACGCCGACACCGAACTCGGCCCTCTTCGCCCCGGCCAATACGGCGACCGGGTCCTGGCCGTCGAGCCCGGAGGCATCGAACGCATCGCCGATACCGAACGGCACGGCCGCCCGCTGCAACTGTTCTGGACCTGGGCCTCGCCGAATCTGGAATTCGCCACCGCGTTTATCGGCGTGCTCGCGGTCGCGGTGTTCGGTCTTTCGTTCGGGTCGGCGATACTCGCGCTGGCGCTGGGCACCGGGCTGGGCGCCATCGCCCACGGTTTTCTCTCGGCTCGCGGGCCGCGTTACGGCGCCCCGCAAATGGTGCTGGGGCGCGCGGCCTTCGGCTACCGCGGCAACCTGCTGCCCGCCACGCTGATGGCGGTCACCGCCGGCATCGGCTGGTTCGCGGTCAACAGCGTGAGCGCGGCATTCGCGCTGAACGCCCTGACCGGTTTGTCCACCCTGGCCAGCCTGGTGGTGATCGTGGCCCTGCAAATCGCCATCGCATTCTTCGGCCACAATCTGGTGCAAACCTTTGAACGCTATGTCGTGCTGGCGCTGGGTCTGATCTTTGGCGTCGCCGCCGTCATCCTGTTTGCCAAGGCCCAGCCCGCGGCCCCGGGCCATCCCGTCCCCGGCGCGTTTTTGCTGACGATCGGCACGGCCTTCGGCTACAGCGCCGGCTGGAACCCCTATGCCGCCGACTACACCCGCTATCTACCGCGCGACACCAGCCCGCGCACGGTCGGGCTATTCGCCGGTAGCGGTCTGTTTGTCGCCTGCCTGGTCATGGAGGCCGCCGGCGCCGCCTCGGTCACCGCCGGCGGCACCTCGCTGAGCAATCCGGCGGGCGCCTTCACCAGCCAGCTGCCCCAGCCCGTGGCCGGACTGACACTGCTGGCGATCGCCGTCGGCGCGATCGCCGCCAATATACTGAACACCTATTCCGGCGCCATGGCCTTTTTGACCCTCGGCATTCGCCTGCCGCTGCGGCTGCGCCGGGCCGCCGTCGCCCTGGTTTTCGGCGCGCTCGGGTTTTTGCTGGCGTGGTCGGCGCTCGGCGACGCCGGCGACGAATACACCCAGTTTTTGCTGATCATCGCCTACTGGATCGGCCCCTGGCTGGGAGTGTTCTTCGCCGACCAGATCCTGCGCGGCGGCCAGGCCGTCGATGGCCTGCTCTACAACCGCCGCCATCGCGGTGCGGCCGGGGGGATCGCCATGGCCCTCGCCATGGCGATTTCCATCCTGCTGTTCTCCAACCAGGAACTGTTCACCGGCTGGGTCGTGCGACGCGTTCCTCAGATCGGCGACATCACCTTCCTGGCCGGCTTCATACTGGCCGCGGCCTCGTACACGCTCATGACACGCCGCGCACGCTATTAATCCGGCATCAAAACAGCTGACTTCATCAGCTGTTTTCAACGCCTTCAAAAATAAAAGCCGGCGCCTGTCCGTCTTTTATTTTCAAAGGCTTCGCGGCCGATGGCCGCGGCGAGCATGCGGTCGCATACGCGCGCTATCAACCCGAAAAATCATCTATTTCTGTGCCGGGTGAATAAGCGCTGGACACACTACGACGCCTTCAGCTTGAAGGTGACCGGCGGCCTGTTGTTCACTGAAACCTGTACCCGATACCGGCCCGGCGCCAGATGCACATTATTGCCGAAATGCATCGTGCTCCGGCCCTTGCCGGCAATCCACATCTGGGTGACCGGGAGCTTATGCCAATGCTCACCGTTCTGCTGTCGATAACGCATCGATACCTTGGCTTGCTCAACCGGCTGTCCATGCTTCGAGATGAATACCACCAGATGGTAATTCGGATGGGCCGGCCCGTTACGTCGCACCGGCGCGGCACCGGAACCGGTGACCATGGCACCGGCATGCGCGGGGTCATTGGCTTTGCTCGGCGCAACGAACGGCTCAGCGGGCAACAGATTCAGGTTGAGGGTGTAGGGTCCGGACTGGCGCGTCATCGAGTTGTGGTTGGACGCCGCGAGGGCCGTCGAGGCCGCCAGTAGACAGACGATCGCAATGATCGAGCGCGACACGAGGCTGACATTCGGTAGGGGCTGCATGGAGACTCTCCGTACGGTTTGTAAGCCAATCTACGCCCCGGGCCCGTCCGGCGACGCATTGAATGTTTGCGCGTCAGTCCACGGGCCCTTCGGCATGCGCCTCCGGGCACTGTAGCGGCGCGATCCGAGGCTCAGATTCTCCAACATTGCCATGACGAGGCAGAATGAATCGACGCCAAGCCGCAGGCACGACTCACCGCCGGAATAGCCGCCGATCGAGGCAGAGTCACCCATCGCGGCGCTGTCGGCAACGCGAAAGCCCTGAGCGAGGCCGGCCAACGTCTACCACTCGGCAAAACTGCCGTCGGCATGGCGCCAGATCGGGTTGCGCCAGCGGTGACCGACTTCCGCGCGTTCGCGGACGTAGTCCTCATTGATCTCCACCCCCAGGCCCGGCCCGTCCGGAATCGTCACGAAACCGTCCTCGTAGGCGAAGACTTCCGGATTGGTGATGTAGTCGAGGATGTCGTTGGACTGGTTGTAGTGAATGCCCAGCGACTGTTCCTGGATGAAGGCGTTGTAGCACACGGCATCGAGCTGCAGGTTGACCGCCAGCGCGATCGGGCCCAGCGGACAATGCAGCGCCAGCGCCACGTCGTAGGCCTCGGCCATGGCCGCGATCTTGCGCGTCTCCGTGATGCCGCCGGAATGCGAGGGATCGGGCTGGATGATGTCGACGTGCCCGCCCGCCAGGATCGGCTTGAAGTCCCAGCGCGAGAACAGCCGCTCGCCGAGCGCGATCGGCGTGCTGGTCAGCGCGGCCAGCTCGGGCAACGCCTCGTAATGCTCGGAGAGCACCGGCTCTTCGATGAACATCAGGTTGTATTGTTCGAGTTCGTGCATCAGCACCTTGGCCATGGGCTTGTGCACGCGGCCATGGAAATCCACACCGATGCCGAAGTGCGCGCCGACCGCGTCGCGAATCGCCGCCACGTTGTCCAGCACGCCATCGACCTTGGCGTGGGAGTCGATGAACTGCATCTCTTCCGAGGCATTCATCTTGATCGCGGAAAAGCCGAGTCCGGCGCGTTCCTTCGCCATGGCCGCGGTATCGCCCGGCCGGTCGCCGCCGATCCAGGAATAGACCTTGATCCGATCGCGCAGCTTGCCGCCCAGCAGTTCATGCACCGGCACGCCCAGCGCCTTGCCCTTGATATCCCAAAGGGCTTGATCGATACCGGCCAGCGCGCTCATGTGGATCGGCCCGCCGCGATAGAACCCGCCGCGATAAAGCACGGTCCAGTGGTCCTCGATCCGGCGCGGATCGGCGCCGATCAGGTAGTCGGAAAGTTCGTCGACCATCGCCGCCACGGCCGCCGCCCGCCCCTCGACCACCGGCTCGCCCCAGCCGACGATGCCCTCGTCGGTGGAGATCTTGAGAAAACACCAGCGCGGCGGGACGAGAAAGGTTTCGAGTTTCGTGATTTTCATAGGCTTCCTGTCGGCCCTTAAATCATTGCCAGGACCGCTTGCGGACAATCTTGATTTTTCAGCGTGAGATTCGCGCCCACGCGGCAGCGAATGCACGAGCGTTGGCGGCGACGGTGTCGGCATCCATGCCCGCCTTGTACAAAGCCGAGCCCAGGCCGAAGCCGGTCGCCCCGGCCGTCACGAACGCCTGCATGTTGTCGGGGTCGATGCCGCCGACCGGCATCAACGGCACCTCCGCCGGCACCACCGCCCGCCAGGCCTTGACCACGTTCGGGCCGATCGCCTCGGCCGGGAACAGTTTCAGGGCATGCGCGCCGGCGTCGAGCGCGGCGAAGCCCTCGGTCGGCGTGGCCACGCCGGGTGCGCTGGCCAGCCCGGTGCGCACCGTGGCCTCGATCACGCTTGTCTTGGCATTGGGCGAAACAATGATGCGCCCGCCCGCGTCCCGCACCTGGCCGACCTGCTCGGGCTGCAGCACCGTGCCGGCCCCCACCAGCGCGGCCGCGCCCAGTTTCGTCGATAGCCTTTCGATACTGATCAACGGCTCGGGCGAGTTGAGCGGAATCTCGATCACGCGGAAGCCGGCGTCGAACAGCGCCTGGCCCACCGCCTCGATCTCGCTCGGCTTCACGCCGCGCAGAATCGCGATCAGCGGCAGGTCTTTAAGATAATCGTTGAGCATGAGGGCGCCTCCGGCGCATGGAAATCGAATCAGGTGGTCACCAGCCCGGCGGCCGCGGCGATACGCCACAACCCCAGGCGAGCGGCATCCGGGATCTCGGCGACATCGTCGACATCGAACCGTGCCAGCGCGCGGCGATAGCGGGCACACAATGCCGCGTCGCCGATCAGGCGCAGCGGCGGCACGCCGTCGAGACCGACGATCGCACTCCGCAGTTCATCGCCGATCAACAGGCCCGACAGGTAATCGGGCGTGGCGTCGGCTGTGATCTCGCCGGCCAGCATCCGGCTACGGGTGGAAAACAGCGCGGCGGCAAGGCCGGCGTGCCCCGTCGCGCGCGCCGTGTCCACGCCCAGATCGAACGCGACGGCATCAAAACCGGTCTCGCGCTCGCCCGCCGGCTTGCCGAGGATGGAGTGCCGACGCAGGACCGCGAACAACTCGCCGGTCATGTAGGTGGTGAAAGCCGCGAGCCGATGATCGGCGATATGCACCCACTTGCAATGAGTGCCCGGCAACACCAGCAGGCCGCGCCCGGCCAGCTCGGGGGCCACGGCCAGCGCACCCAGCACCTGGGTTTCCTCGCCGCGCATGACGTCGGGCAAGGCGCGCCCGCCGGGCGGCTGCATCACACCGGGCACCACATGCAGCGCCACCGGGTCGGCGTCGATCCGTAGCAGCCGGTCGGCCAGCCCGGCAAGCTCGGCCGGGCAATCGACATAAGCCGCCTCGGCCCAGCCGCCGCGGCTGCCGATCATGCCGCAGGCCAGCGCCGGCAGCTCGCCGTGCGCGGCGACCCAGTCGCCAATGAGCTCGCGGTAGACGCCGGCGAAATCGCCGTTGTCGACCTGCATGATGCCGCGGCGCGCCGTGCGCGCGTCGATCACTTCGCCATCGTCGCCAAGCAGCCAGGCGCGCAGCGACGAGGTGCCCCAATCGAGCGCGACAAGACGCGCCGTATTCGCGGATTTGTCGTCCATACGCGTTAGTTTACCCAGCATACTCGCTCGCCGCGATCCGGATGCCCCGAATGCGGGCGACAGGCAGGCGTCAGTTCATGCGCGGTCGGCGGCATGGTACCCGCTCCAGCGTGTCAGCATGCGCGCCAGGAACGGCCCGGTGAGCATGACGGCGAAGAACCGCGCCAGCTGCATGGCCATGATGTAGGCGACGTCCACATGTGTGGAACTGGCGATGATCGCCACCGTATCGGCGCCGCCCGGGCTGGTGGCCAGATAAGCGGTCAGCGGTGCCACGCCGGCGAACACGACCAGTAACACGGCGATCCCGCCGCAGACCAGAACCAGGATCAGGATCGACGCGATCACCGCCGGCAGGGCGCGCACCGCGTGCGACAGCGTCGATCGGGTGAAGCGCATGCCGATGCCCCAGCCCACGAAGGCGAAGCTCACCGCCAGCAGGGGCAAGGGCAGTTCGAGTTTCAGCCCCAATAGATCCTGGGCGAGCGCGGCGATCACGATGGCGGCCAGCAACGGCCCGGCCGGCGTACGCAGCAAACGGGCGACGACGAACCCGACAGCCACAACCAGCAACGTCCCGCCCCGCCCCGCCACACTCGACGGCCACCATGACCCGGCGCCGCCGCCGTCGGCCGATGGCGCGAGCACCGCCGCCAGAATCGAGGCCGCGGACGCCACGATCACCACCCGCGTGTACTGCATGAACGCCACCAGTCGCGCGTCGGCGCCGTAGGCCGAAGACATCAGCGTCATCGCCACCGCGGCGCCGGGCGACACACCCCAGATCGCGGTCGGCCCGGGCAGGACCTGCCACTTGGTGAGCAGCCACCCGATGATCAGGCTCACGGCGATGACCGAGAACACACCGCCCAGAAAAACCGGCCACTGGGCGCCGATTTCGGTGAGAATCGGCAGCGTGATGGTGCGCGCGATCAGGCAGCCGATCACCGCCTGGGACAGCTGAAACGGCACGCGCGGCACAGCGACCGCGCCACCGGCGACCGAAAGCGCGATCGCCGCGATCATCGGGCCCAGCAGGAAGCCCGCCGGCAAGCCGCACCAGCGCAGCGCGACCCCGAGCACGAGCGACACCCCGATCAGCAATATCCAGCGCCCTGGCGCCGGCCCATGGCGCATGCGTTGTATTGCCCCGCTCACGAACAGGCCGCGCCGCCGCATCGCGCCGACGCGGGTGGGCGGCACGAGTTGCATCGTGAGTCGAGCACGGCATCGGACATGGGCGGCGCACGTAAAACGCGTGGTGAGCGCGCAGATAGTGCGCGTCATTGGGCTATACAGCAATTCCGGGCCGTTCCGCGCGCAAGCAAGCATCAGCCCGGAGCCGTCGCTTTTCGCACAAAAACCGACGCTTCACGCAGATCGCGCGCGGCGCCTGGAGATCATACTCCGGCCACGATCCACCGACCGAGGCCTGCATGAACACCCAGGTGATTCTGACCTGTGCGGTTACCGGCGCCGGCGACACACGCGGCAAGAACCCGAACGTGCCGGTCACCCCGGCCGAAATCGCGACCGCCTGCATCGAGGCCGCCGAAGCCGGGGCCTCGATCGCGCATGTGCATGTCCGCGATCCGGAGACCGGCGCGCACAGCCATAAACGTGAATATTTCCGCGAAATCGCCGATCGCGTGCGCGATTCGGCCACCGACGTCGTGCTCAACTTCACCGCCGGCGGAGGCGGCGATCTGTTCCCGGAACTGACCGGCGCCGAAGGCGAGGACCGCCAGATTCGCGCCGCCGCCGGTTCCGACCTGCAGAGCCCGTCCGAACGTCATGCGCCGATCGGCGAGATGCTGCCCGAAATCTGCACGCTGGACTGCGGCAGCCTCAACTTCGGCGACATGGTGTACCTCAACTCGGCCGACTGGCTGCGCGAGCATGCCGCGCTGGTCCAGGCCGCCGGCGTAAAACCGGAGCTCGAATGCTTCGATCTCGGCCATGTCTGGTTCGCCCGCCGGCTGATCGACGAAGGCCTGATCGACGGCGACCCATTGTTCCAGCTCTGTCTCGGCATTCCCTGGGGTGCGGAAGCCGATCCGCAGACCGTGCTTGCCATGCGCGACAAACTGCCGGCGAACGCCCACTGGGCCGCCTTCGGCATCGGCCGCATGCAGATGCCCATGGTCGCCCAGGCCATGATCGCCGGCGGCCACTGCCGCGTGGGCCTGGAGGACAATCTGTATCTGTCGAAGGGTGTGAAGGCCGACAACGCCGGGCTCGTCGACAAGGCGCGCGCGATCATCGAAGCCCTGGGCGGCGACGTCATGAGCCCGCAGGACACGCGCAATCGTCTGGCCCTGCGCGGCGCGAACACCGGGAGCGCGGCATGAACGAATCAACCGAGAAACAGGCTATCGTGCCCAGGCACGTCGCCATCGTTGGCACCGGTGTCATCGGCTGCGGCTGGGCCGTGCGCGCGCTGGCCGCCGGGGCCGAGGTCGTGGCCTACGACACCGACGTCGAGACCGCGCGCCGCCGGCTGGCCCGGACCCTCGACATCGCCTGGCCATCGCTGGAAAAGCGCGGCCTGGCGGCCCACGCCGATCGCGGCAACTGGCGCGTGACCGACGATCTCGATGCCGCGGTCGCGGATGCCGATCTGGTGCAGGAAAACGTGCCGGAGCGGCTCGAACTCAAGCAGACCGTGCTATCGCACATCGACGGCGCCACGCCGCTGGATACGCTGATCGGCTCGTCCACCTCCGGTATCAAGCCAACCCCACTCGCCGCCGGCTGCGGTCATGCCCCGGAACGCGTCTTCGTCGCCCACCCGTTCAACCCGGTCTATCTGTTGCCGCTGGTGGAAATCGTGGGCGGCGAACGGACCGCGCCCGACATGATCCAGACCGCGCAGGCGATGTATCGCGGCCTGGGCATGCGCCCGCTGGTCGTACGCCGCGAGATCGAGGGCCATATCGCCGACCGGCTGATGGAAGCGCTCTGGCGCGAGGCGTTGCACCTGGTCAACGACGGCGTCGCGACCACGGAAGAAATCGATGCCGCCGTGGTCTATGGCGCCGGCCTGCGCTGGTCGCTGATGGGTACCTTCCTCACCTTCCATCTGGCCGGCGGCGAACAGGGCATGCGGCACATGCTCGAACAATTCGGCCCGGCCCTGAAGCTGCCCTGGACCAGACTGGAAGCCCCGGAGCTGACCGACAAACTGATCGATCGCGTGGTCGCGGGCTGCGAGCATCAGGCCGGCGGCCGCTCGGTCGCCCGGCTCGAGCATCGGCGCGACGCGTTCCTGACCGACCTGCTCGCCCTGGTCGAGAAATACTGGCCGGAATCCGAAGGCCTGCCCGGGCGCATCTAGGTTGGGAGACCGCTTCTTTTCTATGCCGCGGATTACGCCGATTGCTGCCGGCGGCGTCGATATTTCCGGACGGGTACTTGATGCTCGTCGACTATCGGCAATGTTCGCCGCCGGCATCCGACCCGAATAATCCGAGTATTGTTCGGCGAAACCCGTCTAATCTGCGGCTCGCACGCCGGCCTCCGTCTTTCGAAACACCAAGCCATGGATCACGTCATTCTCGAAACCTGCGTCGCCCCGGAATGGGTGGATTACAACGGCCACATGAACGATGCCGAGTACGCCCGCGTATTCTCGCTCGCGGTGGACGCGTTCTGGGAAGCGATCGGCCTGACCGAGGCCGCGCGCGATGCCACCGGCGTGACCACATTCACGCTGGAGTCGCATGTCTGTTTTCTCGCCGAATGCGTAGCCGCCGAACCGCTCACCGTGAAACTTGCCGTGCTCGACCGCGACGCCAAGCGGTTTCATCTATTCCTCGCCCTTCATCGTGGTGACGGTCACCTGGCCGCCACCAGCGAACAGATGCTCATGGCCATCGACCGGGCCACGCACCGTGGCACGGCATTCCCCGATCACGTCGCGTGGGCGGCCGATGGCTACGGCCAGCGGGCGCATGGGCAATGGCCCGAGCAGGCAGGGCGGACGATCGGAATTCGGCGCAGGTAACACCCCGATCATGCCGGTGATGCGTACCCCTCACGGGGCGGCCCGGTACCCATTACCCAAGCCGACATCGGCAGCGCGAGTCCCCGAGCCGGCCATACCGACACGGCATGGGCCAACGCCAACCCAACAGCCGCGCCGGTCAGCCCGTTGTCGGCTTACGGCCTACGGCCCAAGCCGACCTACTTCAACTGCGCCCGGGCAAACCCCAATACAGTCCGGGCCCGGAATGTGCGGGCGTCGGGCGCCCGGATGCCGCGCCGTTGACACAGCGAGGCAGACACGCTGCACGAATCCGCCGCGCTCACCACCCCTGCGCCCCCCGCCGCAACCATTCATGCACGAAGGTCAACTTGCGATTGACCGGCGCCGAGAGCATGAACGGATACAGATCCGGCAATCCCATGGAGCGGTTGACGTGGTTCACGCTCATCGCGAGCGCCGCGCCGACGTGGATCAGCCGCGCGGTGTCGGTTTCGGCATAGGGGTTCCAGTTCGGCGCCGGCAGATACGGCGACCCCAGTCCGGCGGCGATGAAGCTGTCGGTGATGTCGGTCAGATGGAGCAGGTGCGACGTCGTCTCGGCCCAGTCCTCGTGCGGATGCGCCGAGGCATAACTCGAAATGAACCGCTCGCCCCAGTCGACCGGCGGGCCGTGGTTGTAATGCCGGCCGAGCGCCTCGGTGTAATCCGCGCGTTCGTCGCCGAACATGTCGCGAAACGCGTCGATAAAATCGGCACGCAGCGCCAGTCGCCACCAGAGCATGTGCGCGATTTCGTGGCGCATATGGCCGATCATGGTGCGATACGGTTCGCCCAGGGCCTGACGGCGCTTCGTGCGCACGACCGGATCGGCCTCGGAGACGCTGATGGTGACCACGCCCTGGCCATGGCCCATCGGCGCCGGCTGGTCGTTGGCGTCGGCCAGCATATGAAAAGTCGGCCGTGTGCCCGGGTCCTCCGGCCGAAACCACTGCCAGCGGCCGAGATTATCCAGTACCCAGCGCTTGGCGAGTTCGGTTTCGGCCCAGTCCGGGATGGCGTTAGCCAACGATGGATCGGGCGCGAGTGCGGTCATGGCACAGGCGCGGCAGAAGGCGCCGTGCTCCGGCGCGATCCAGTTGCAGCCAATGCGCTCGCGATTGGCACAGAACGGCGGGGCCGGGATGAACGCCCGCGCCTGCGGATCGTAGGCCACCGGCGTGCCCTGGGCGGTCGTGAGGTTGTCGAACCAGAGTGGCCCCGGGCCGACGGGATTATCGAAAACATGCATAGGCGAGCACTTGCGGAAGACGAGGATCCGATGGACCGTAACGACACCAATGTACGCGCTTCGGGGCCAATCCACGGGCCCGGGCCGGCACGGGGCGTGCCTGTGCGGTGTGTTGCGCGGCGCCGGCGGCCCGGTTTCATACGCGATCCCGCCATCCTCGCCGGCCGATCGCCGCCTGGGGCCCGGACGCCAACCCGGTAACAGCGCGGACCGGCGCTCGAGCGGGCGCGCCCCGCCGGCTATCCGGTCTGCCGTCGATATCGCCACACCGAGGGCGAAACGCCGAATTGCTGTCGGAATGCTCTCGAGAACGTGGTCGTCGATGCAAAGCCGGAGGCCGCCGCGATTTCGGTCATCGAGCGGTCGGTTTCCTCGATCAGCGTGGCCGCATGGTCCAGGCGCAGGCGTCGATACCAGGCGCCGGGCGTGGCCTGCAGTTCGGCCTCGAACAGGCGTTGCAACTGACGCGGCGAACGGGCGGTACGCCGGGCGATGACCGCCAGCGGCAATGGCGTTTCGAGATGATTTTCCATCAGCGCCACCGCCTGGACCAACGGCGGACTGTGAATACCGAGGCGCTTGACGATGGATTGACGCTGCCGGGCGTCGGGGTCGCGGGCGCGATCGTGGATGAGCTGCTCGGCGACAGCCCGGGCCAGTACCGGGCCATGGTCGGCCGCGATTCCGGCCAGCGCCATGTCCGTGGCGGCCATGCCGCCGGCACAGGAAAACCGGCGTGGGCCGATTTCGTACAGCGACTCCACCGCCGCCACCAGCGGAAACCGCTCGCGAAAAGCCGGCAGGCTCTCCCAGTGCAGCGTGACGCGGCGGCCGTCGAGCAACCCGGCCGCGGCCAGCGCAAAACAACCGGTATCGATACCGCCAAGTACCGCGCCCGCCGCATCACAGCGGCGCAGCCAGCGCGCCAGGGCGCGGCTGGGCGCACCGGCCTCCAGAAAACCGCTGCAGATCGCCAGCCGGGCCGGTATCGCGGCCTGCCCGATACCGGCATCGGGCAGCACACGCATGCCATTCGACGCGGCCACAGCCCCACCCGACTCACTCAGCAGCCGCCAGGCATACAAATCCGCACCGGCCAGGCGATTGGCAATACGAAACGGCTCCGTGGCGGCCACGAACGCCATCATCGAAAAGCCGTCGATCAACAGATAGCTGGTCGTGGCAGGCGTGGCCGCCGAGTTCATGCGTGCTTCAAAGCCCTTGGCGAGACTCGCCGGCACGGTCGTCGCACCCGTGGCCCTGAGCAACGTGGGCACGATCGGCCGAGCGCCGTTGTCCAGTCGCCACGGCGCGGGTGCCCCGACCATCGAGCGTGGAATGGCCGTCGAGGCTGTGCATGCGGTCGCCGAAGATCGAGCCGCCCGGCACGTCTACCGTGACGCGAACCCATCATGGCCTATCGGCGCCGCGCACCGGTATCACGCCATCGAGTGCACGACTCACCGGGATTGTCGCGCATCGACCTACTGGCCATGGCCGCTTGCCGGTATCGCATGCCCCGGGCCGTCGAGGTTCGGTATCAACGGCGTGCGCGCAGCGCTGTTGACCCCGTTGTCGTCGACCGGCACGTAGCTGCCGCCGGCATACTGCATGCGCTGGCCATGCGAGCCCCCGGCGTCGCCCACCGTGGTCACCCACAGATCGTGCCAGCCGTGATGGCGCTGATTGAGTTCGTAAAGCGGCGTGCGGGCCGTGGGAATACGCGAGACCGCTTGGTAGCGATCACCGTCGCGCGCGAGGACGTACAGATCGCAACCCTGGGCGCAGCCCGAGGGGCCGGTGACATAAACCACCGCCTCGCGCTTGCCATTGCCGTTGAGGTCGACGAACCGAGCGTGGTAGCGCAACGGGTGCACGCTGCTGTCGGCATAAATCGTGGCCAGCGCCTCGGTCAGACGCTGCCGGTCATCGGCGTTGCGAGCGGCCGGTGTAGCCTTGAAGGCACCGGCCTGCCTGGCCCGCTTGTGGTGCCCGTCGCCGCTGTTCGAGAGCGCCGCACAGCCCGACAGCGGCGCGCTGGCGGCGACGAGGGCGGCCACGGCATACATCGCGACTGATCTCATCCTTCGAACCCGCGCCATGGTCAACCGACGGTAACGGTGTGGTCGTCCCCGGCGATCAGGGGCAGATCGTAGTCGGTCGCCTCGGACACCGTCACCGTATAGGTGCCGGGCCCGTGTTCGGCGGCGTACGCCTTGGCCGCCAGGTCCGCCGCATCCTCGGCACTGGCGGCTTCCACGATTGTCTCATCGCCGCCCAGTTCGCAGATATAGCGCAGCACCATCGGTTCTTCCATCACGCACTCCATCGGATTGAACCACCGCCGGACCGGAAAAGGCCACCCGATTCCCGGCCCTGCATGGCAGTATGCGGATTCCTGCCCCGAACTAAAGACACGAATGACGCGCCCCACCGCTGCCGACCTGGTTGCCGCCCGCCAGCGCATCGCCGAACACATCCATCGCACCCCGGTACTGACCTGCCGCACGCTCGACCGGGCCGCTGGCGCGGCGCTGTTCTTCAAATGCGAGAACTTCCAGAAAACCGGCGCGTTCAAGGCACGCGGGGCAACCAACGCGGTGTTCTCGCTGGGCCCCGAACAGGCCGCGCGCGGGGTCGCCACCCACTCCAGCGGCAACCACGGCCAGGCCCTGGCCCGCGCTGCGGCCGCGCGCGGCATCGCCGCCACCGTGGTCATGCCGAAAACCGCGCCGAAGCCCAAGATCGACGCGGTCCGCGGCTACGGCGCCGACGTCATCTTCTGCGCACCGACCAACGCCGCGCGCCAGGCCGCGCTCGATGCGTTCGTCGGCCAAACCGGCGCCGAGTTCATCGCCCCGTATGACGATGCGCGCGTCATCGCCGGACAGGCCAGCTGCGCCGCCGAACTCATCGAGGAGGTCCCCGATCTGGACGCGGTGATCGCGCCGGTGGGCGGCGGCGGCCTGCTCAGCGGCACCGCGCTCACCGTCGCCGCCCACGCGCCGCATATCGCGGTCCACGGCGGCGAACCGGCCGCGGCTGACGACGCCGCCCGTTCGCTGGAGAGCGGCGAGCGCTGCGGCAATGACGCGCCGGACACCGTCGCCGACGGCCTCAAGGCCTCACTCGGCGCCATCACCTGGCCAATCGTGCGCGACCATGTCGCCGCCATCACGCGTGTTTCGGAAGACGAGATCATCGCCGCCATGCGGCTGATCTGGCAGCGCATGAAGATCATCGTCGAGCCGTCCTGCGCCGTGGCACTCGCCGCCGTTCTCGCCGCGCCCGAGCAGTTCGAAAACCGGCGCGTCGGCGTGATTCTCACCGGCGGCAACGTCGATATCGATCGCCTGCCCTGGTAGGGCGTCGCACGGCCACCCGCGGCGGCACGTGCAAGCCACTTGTAGGCGGTCTCGCGACTGATACCAAAGCGTCGGGCCAATGCCGATACGCTGATGCCCTGGCTTTGCGCCAGCGCTACGAACGCGGTACGTGAGGTCATCGATGTGGTTTCCTTCCAGGGCATGATGTGGCACCTCGATACGCCAACGATCAGCGTCGAGGTGTAACCCATGTCCTGGCACATCTGTTACCTATGTCTCCGGTCTATACAAGCAAGCAGAAGAAGGGACTCGCGCATCAGTGCGAAACCGGAGTCCGAAGCGCCTCGCGATTCGAACCGATCAACCCCGCGCGAACAGCGGCTGGCTCAAAATTGCTACACCCCGGCCTACTCTCACCAGGCACCATGCATCCTCGATACCGCCCCAAACCGATTGGGTGCATCGCCCGCAGCCGCTAAGATGCAGCGATCGCCAACGCCCTGCCCCGAACTGTTGCCTTGAGTTCCTTTCGCTTCATCCACACCGCCGATATTCATCTCGACAGCCCCATGCGCGGCCTGTCGGACGACGTGCCCGGCGTGGCGGCGCAACTGCGGCTGGCCACCCGCGAAGCGCTCACCGCGCTGGTCGACGCGGCCATCGAGCGGGCGGTAGATTTCGTCGTCATCGCCGGCGATGTCTACGACGGCGACTGGCGCGATTACCAGACCGGCGTGTTCTTCGTGCGCCAGATGCATCGCCTGAACAAAGCGGCGATCCCGGTTTATCTGATCCACGGCAACCACGACGCGCAGAACCAGATGACGCGCAGTCTCTCGCTGCCGAACAACGTGCATGTTTTCTCGCACGAGCACGCCGAAACCCGTGCCATCGACGAACGGGGCATCGCGCTGCACGGCATGAGCTATGCCCGCCAGAAGACCACCGACAATCTGGTGCCCGGCTACCCGGCACCCACGCCCGGCGCCTTCAACATCGGGCTGCTACACACCGGACTCGGCGGCCTGGGCGGGCACGAGAACTATGCCCCATGTGGACTCGACGAGTTGACCGCCAAGGGCTACGACTACTGGGCGCTCGGCCATGTGCACGGCGCCGAAGTGCTGGCCAAGCATCCGCACGTGGTGTTTTCCGGCAACCTCCAGGGCCGCTCGATCCGCGAGACCGGCGCCAAGAGCGCGTTCGAGGTGATCGTGGAGGACGGTCGGGTGGCGGCGCTGCACCCGATCTACTGCGATGTCGCGCGCTGGCAGCACGCCGAGGTCGATGTCTCGAACGCCGACGATTTCAACCACGTGACGGCCGCCATGCGCGCTGCCATCGAAACTGGCGTCGAGGCGGCCGACGGCCGGCTGCTGGCTATCCGCCTGCGCCTGACCGGAACCACCGTCCTGCACGATCGCCTGGTCGCCGCCGCCGAACAACTGCTTGCCGAAGCCCGGGCGGCCGCAGCCGGGCTGGGCGGCACACCGGTGTATGTAGAAAAGATCCGACTGGCTACGGCGCCAGAGCTCGATGCCGCCAGCCGTCGCGCACGCCAGGACGCACTCGGCGAGCTGCAGCGACTGCTGGACGACGCCCGTAACGACGCCGATATTCGCGAGATGATCGAAAAAGACGTGCGCAAGCTGGCCGAACGCCTGCCGCACGAAATCCGGACCGACGCCGATGACGCCCTGTTGCGCGCCGCAATCGACGGCGATACGGCCGCGCTCATCGACGGCGCGGGCAATTATCTGTTGTCGCGGCTGGCCGCCGACGAGGGCGCCTCGTGAGATTCGCTGCGCTGAACCTGCTCGCCTACGGCCACTTCACCGAGCGACGGCTCGTCTTTACGCCGGGCGCAATCGATCTGCATATCGTGTTCGGCGCCAACGAGGCCGGCAAATCGACCGCACGCAGCGCGGTCGGCGATTTTCTGTTCGGTTTTCCCCCGCAGACGCCACTGAATTTCCTGCACGCATACAACGCGCTGCGCATCGGCGCGCGCCTCGAGGCGGCCGGCGCCGAAATCGAGGCGGTGCGCAAGAAAGGCCGCAAGAACACCCTGCTCGACGCCGCCGGCGAAGCCGCGGCCCGGCTGGAGGCCGATCTGGAACGCGGGCTTGCCGGCGCCGACCGGGCGTTTTTCACCCGCATGTTCAGCCTCGACCACGCCGGCCTACGCGAAGGCGGCAAAAACCTCGCGGCAGCCGACGCCAATGCCGACACCGCCCTGCTTTCGGCCGGCTCCGGCCTGGCCGACGTGCTCGCCGAACGCGAGGCCCTGGGCGCCGAAGCCGACGCGCTGTGGTCGCCGAATGCCTCGCAGAACCGACGCTACTATCAGGCCGAAGCCCGGCTGAAGACCGCCGAGGCCGATATCCGCGAGCACGAGGTCACGGTCGGCGACTGGCGCAGCAAACGCGAAGCCTTCGAGACCGCCGAAGCCCGCTACCAGGCATTGGCCGAACAGCGCCGCGGGCTGCGCCATCAATGGCAACAACTCGAACGCATCCGGCGCGTGGCCGCCCCGGCCCGTCGTTATCGCGAAATCGAGGCCGAGCTGGCCGGTCTCGGCGAAACACCTGCCCTGCACGCCGAAGCACGCGCGACCTTCGAGCGGGCCAAACACACGATCGAATCGGCCGATGCCGCGATCGCATCCATCGAAGACCAGATCGAGCACATCGATGCCGAAATCGCCCCCCTCAGCGACGACCCGGCGCTGCGCGAAGCCGGCGAGGCGATCGAACGTCTGGCCGAACAGCGCGGCCGGATCGCCGCCGATCGCGAGCGCCGCGCCGAGATCGAGCGCGAACAGGCACATTTAACCGACGCCCTGGCGCACGCACAGCGAGAACTCGGCTGGCCCGATGAAACGAGAGAATGGCCGACCGCCGCCGCCCTCGCCCGGGCCCGGCGTCTGGCAGCCGCCGAGGCGACGCACCGCCAGAGCCTCGACCACGCCACCGACAATCTCAACACCGCCCGCGAAGCCGAGGCCCGGCTGGCCGCCGACGCCGACGCGCTGGGCGGCGCGGCCGACACCACCGCGCTCGAAGCATGGCTGGCCGCCTGCACCCGCGAAGGCGATCTCGAATCCGAACAGCGCAACAGCCAGGTCGACGTGGATCGGCTGGCGCGCGAGTTGGCCCGCCGGCTGGGCGCCATGCAGCCGGCCGTGGCGGATATCGAGACCCTTGCCGCGCTGGACGTGCCCGCCCGCGACCGCATTGACGAGTTCGAAGCCGCCATCGACGGCGCCCGCGAAGCCCGCCAACAACACCAGGCGCGCGTCGACGAACTCAGCGACGAAGTCGAACGCGCGCGCGATGCCCTGGCCCGTCGCCGCGCCGACCAACCCCTGCCGAGCGCCGAAAGCCTCGCCGCGACGCGCGAAAAACGCGATGCCTGTTGGCAGCTCGTGCGGCGTCGGTATGTGGAACAGCGCGAGCGCGATCTGTTCGACCAAGCCGACGCACCCAGGCTGGACGCCGCCGCCGAAAAGAACCCGGTCGAGGCCTTCGAGCGCACGACACGCCAGGCCGACGCGCTGGCCGATGCCCGCTTCGATCATGCCGCAGCGATTACGCAGGACGCAGAGCGCCAGCGCCATGTGGCCGAGCGCGAACAGGCCCTGGAACAAGCCATCGCCCGGCGCGACGCGGCCCGCACGCGGCTCGACGGCCTGCTGACCGAATGGACCGCGCTGTGGGCAGCCGCCGATCTCGAACCGGCCAGCCCGGCGGCGATGCGCGACTGGCTCACCCATCGCGACGCCGCGCTGACCGCCCGCGCGAATCACATCGACGCCGAGGCCGCCCGCGACGAGCTGGCCGGTCGCATCGCCGCACATCGCGACCAGGTACAGCCGTATCTGGTGCCCCTCGGCGTGGACGAAAGCCACATCGCCGACGCCTCGCTCGCGATGCTGATCGAACACGCCCGGCGGCTGATCGAGCGCGCGCATCGCCAGCGCGACGAACGCCAGCGGCTCGGTCGCGAACGCCGCGAACAGGCACGCCGTATGGAAGCGCTCGAGGCGATCCGCGAGCAGGCCGCGACCGAGCTGGCCGACTGGCAGCGCGCGTGGCGGGCCGCGCTCGACGAACTGGGGCTCGACACATCGCTCGATGCCCAGGCCGGCCAGGCGGTGCTCGACGTCATCGAAACCGGCCGTGAACAGGCCCGGCAGGCGCGAGAGCTGGCGGCCGAACAGCAGGACCTCAACGAACGCCGGTCGCGTTTCGAGGCCGAACTCGCCCGTATTCTCGACGCCACCGGCCGCAGCGCCGTCGACGACAAACCGGGCGAGGCGACCGTGCAGCGGCTGACCGCCGCCCTGCGCGACATCCGCTCGCAACACGCACGCCTGCAGACGCGCGAAGCCGATCTGGCCGCCCATCGCGAGCGCATCGCCCAGCACGAACAGACCCGCGCCGACGCCGAACGCCGGCTCCACGGCTTGTGCCGGCAGGCCGGCGTGGCCGATCCCGATGCGCTCGAGGCCATCATCGCGCGCGCCGAACGGCGCCAGGCGCTGGCCGCCGAACACGCCGCCATCGCCGAAACACTGGCCGAGCAAGGCGACGGCCAGTCGATCGACGATCTCATCGCCGCGGTCGAGGCGAGCGATCTCGACACCCTGCGCGAACAGATCGACGCCCTGTCCGAGCAGATCGAGCATCTGGACGCCGACCTCGGCCCGGCGCGCGACGCCCGCAACGAAGCCAAGTCCGCGTTCGATGCCATCGGCGGCGATGATCGCGCGGTGACCGCCGCCGCCGAACGCCAGACCGCACTGGCCGACATGCAGGACGCCGCCGAGCGCTACCTGCGCGTGGGCACCGCCGCGCTGCTGCTCAAATGGGCCGGCCAGCGCTACGCCATGGACAAGCAGCGCCCGCTGATCGAGCGCGGCTCCGCACTCATGAACCACCTCACCGGTGGCTCCTTCGAACGGCTCGCCGGCGAATTCGACGACCGCGACGAGCTGCAGATCGTCGGCGTACGCCCCGACGGCGCGCGCGTCGCCCCACCCGGGATGAGCGAGGGCACCCGCGACCAACTCTATCTGGCGCTGCGCATTGCCGCGATCGAGGATTATCTCGAACGCGCCACGCCGCTGCCCGTGGTCGCCGACGACCTGTTCATCAACTTCGACGACGACCGTGCCATGGCCGGGCTCGACGTGCTGGCCGGCCTGGCCGAAAAAACCCAGGTATTGTTCTTCACCCACCACCAGCATCTGCGCGACATGGCCGGCGAACGACTCGGCACGCGGGTAACAACCCATGACCTGTGAACCGACACCGCTGGCCGCCCCGCTCGCCCGCCTGGCCGATGTGCTCCGCCCGCTCGCCGGCCAGCGCATCGCCCTGATCGCCCCCGCCGGCGGCGTGGCCGACGCACGGATCGACACCGCGCTGGCGGTGCTGGCAGCCGCCGGTATCGACGCCTGCCTCGGCGCCCACGTCCGCGATCACCACCGCTATCTGGCCGGCACCGCCACAGCGCGCCTGGCCGACCTTCACCGGGCTTTCGAGCTGCCGAACGTCGCCGCCGTCTGGTGCCTGCGCGGCGGCTACGGCAGCGCGCATCTGGTCGAACACGTCGACTGGACACGCATTCCGGGCAACGTTCCGCTGATCGGCTTTTCCGATATCACCGTCCTGCTCGAAGCCTTTCGCCAGCACGGCCGTCTGGCGATCCACGGCCCGGTCGCCACGCAGCTCGCCAGGCCGGGTGAAACCGCCGAAGAACAGGGCCAGCGTGCGGCCTCCATGGCCTCGCTGGTCGATTGGCTGCAGGACCGCGCCAGCGCGTGGCGCCTGACCCACATGGCCGGCCCTACCGGGCCCGTGTCCGGCCAACTGGTCGGCGGCAACCTGACCACGCTCGCCAGCATGGCGGGCACGGCCGCCGCCCCGCGGCTCGATACCGATGCGATTCTGTTGCTGGAAGACGTGGGCGAGGCCGAATTCCGGCTGGAGCGTAGTTTCGGGCAACTGATCGGCTCGATACAGCGCGACCGCCTACAAGCCGTCTGCCTGGGCGGTTTCGACCACTGCACCCTGGCCGACGGGCTACGATCGCTCGCGGCTGTTTTTGCTGAATGGATCGAAGACGTCCCGATCTACGCCGGATTGCCGGTGAGCCACGGCTACGAGAACTGGGTGTGGCGGTATGGTAGCCACGGCTCGATTGACGCCGGCCAGATCGAATTCAAGACGGCCCCGGACGCTATCGAAAGCCGCTGATCGGGCGCTGCCACCGCCGGCAAGTCGTTGTTGTTCGTTGCGTCATGTCGCCGAATCGCCCGGCCCGCGCCGCGGCAAGCGTGATGAAGCGCTATCCCGGGTGACTTTACGGTAGCGCATAGGCTGTCGATAGCCGTGGTTACGTAGGTCGGATCAGGTGCGCGCACCGTAATCCGACAGCCGTGCCCCAGAAGTCGCGAATTGAACGTCGGATTACACGCTGCCGCGGTTTCCGGGTCACGGGAAACCCGTCGTCATGGCGTTTTCAGCTCATAACTCCAGGTTTCGGTGATGCCGCCGCCTTGCGGCTTGGCCAGATAAGCCCTCAGGCCGAGCGGCTTCGACAAATTCTTGGCCGAAACCTCGAAGGTGAGCCGCCAGCCGCGCGTATGCGGATTGCGGCGTAGCTGGATGTTGTAGAGCGTGACGTCGCGCCTGGCATTGACCTTGGGTTTCACCTCGCTGGCCTTGGTGAGGTCGGTCAGCTTGCCGCCGGCGAAGTCCACCATGACCTTGACCCTGCTTTTCTTCTTGCCCGGTTGCGGGGCGACACGGCCAACGCGGGTGGCAATCGCCCGGCCGAGACTGTCCGGCTCGGCACGTTGTTCGCTCCATTTGATGGTGTAACCGAAATGCAGGCGCTGGTTGGCCTTAACCGGCTTCTTGGGAACCCAGTACAAGACGATGTTGTCGTTGACAATGCTGTTCGACGGAATTTCCACCAGTTGCAAATGGCCCTTGCCCCAATCGCCGTCGGGGGTAACCCACGCGTTCGGCCGCTTTTGGTACTGATATTTGAGCGACTGATAATCACTGAAGCGGCGGTCGCGCTGCATGAGCCCGAAACCCTTCACGTGGTCGGCATCGAAATCGTTCAGGCGCAATTTCTGCGGGTCGACCAGCGGTCGCCACAGCCACTCGCCCGTTGCCGCGTGAATCAACAAGCCGTCGGAGTTATGCGCTTCCGGCAATATGTTGTTCATGCGCGCAAGGCTGGTCTTGCCGCGCGTGAACATGCTCGTCAGCGGTGCCACGCCAAGCTTCTTGATCTTTTTGCGGGTAAAAAACGTGGCCTCGACGTGCGTATAGGTCGCCTGCCCCGGGGTGACCGTGAACTTGTACGCGCCGGTCACGCTCGGCGAATCAAGCAGCGCGTAGATCGTCAGCTGACGGCTGGTCTTGCCCGGCTTCACCAGCCAGAAGTGGGTGAATTTCGGAAACTCCTCGCCCGAGCTGCTGGCGGTATCGATGGACAGCCCGCGGGCCGACAGCCCCCAATGCTCGTTCGCGCCAATCACCCGAAAATACGATGCGCCGAGGAAGGACAACACCTCGTCGAGTTTGCCCGGGTGCCCCATCTCATGCAGGACCTTGAAACCGGCGTAGCCGAGATCCTTCGGAATCTTTTTCTTGAGTTTCTTGTCGGGAAAGGTAAAGCGTTGCTTATCGAAAGGCACCGACCGGGTCTTGCGGCCGTTGACCACCGATATCTGTACCGCATGATCGAAATACGACCCGGGCATGTCGAACATCACCCGATACGGCAAGCCCGCCTGCCGCCAGAGGGCATTCTTGCGCTTGTACTTGATCTGCTGATATTTGGACAGCGAAAGCTTTTTCAGAAAGCCGGGAATTTTCGCCGGCGGCTGATACGATTTCTTCGCCCTGGCCCGGGCCATGGCGACCACGTCTGCGTAACCGAACCGCCTGGCTTGTGGTTGTTGCGCCCCGGACGCCGACTTGTTGCCTTTTTTGGCCGCCGCGTGTGCCGCCGGCTTGCTCTTGCCGCCGCCCGCCGTCGCAGACTTCTGGGAGGGTTTCTCGGAAGACTTTTGCGAAGACTGCTGGCCGCCCTGGGAGGCGTGAGCCTGTTTTTGCCGTGTCTGGCCGCCCGGGTTGTTCTGGCCGGCATTGTCGGCGGCGAAAGCCCCCGGGCCGACGGTCGCCCCGATGGTTAAACCAAAAACCAGGACCACCCGCCGCAGCCAAATATATCGCATGATTCCAAACTGATCGTCAGACACTGTCTCCGAGTCTAGCGCCCGCATCGTAAGGACCCGCTTAACGACGCTTGATTAGTTCGCAAACTCAGCTTGCCTCAATTGGGTTTCGGTACAAGGGGTTGTGCGAGCAGCGGCTTTCGCCAG
>NZ_JBQDYE010000038.1:0-40219 GCF_052044155.1 Salinisphaera sp. SWV1 | reverse complement strand
GGGGCAGGAAATGCAGGTCGCGTCGTTGTGGCATGACCGGGCCATGGTGCCCGGATGAATCGCGGCCGACTCGATAGTCGGCGGCGGGTGTACTCCTGGCGGGCTCCTCGCGGATCAGCTTGCGGTGTCTGTCGCCGCGGCCCGGCGCGTCCGCGGGGCGATGTATGCGTCGATCAGCCGGGCCACCTGCGGTGCATGGGTGGCCATCGCCCAGTGGCCGGCATCGATCTCGTCGATCGTGAGATCGTCGACCCGGGCTTTGGTGCCCGCCACCAGGCCGCGGCCGAAGAAGGGATCTCGAAGTGGCACGATGAAGTGTGCCGGCACGGTCGCCGGTCGTTGTCGCGACCGGGCCAGTCGCGGCCCGATATTGGCGCGATAAAGCTTGATGCCGTGCCGGCCGTCCTCGCGCCAGGTGGGCGCGACCGCGAGCGTTTCGCCTTCCAGGCGCGCCAGCGTGGCCGGCCAGCGCCGGGCCGGCACATAGCGCCAGCCCAATGGCGCGAGCCAAGGGAGATCAAACGCGCCGATATACCAGGAACGTCGCATCTGGCGCAGCAAGGCGCCACGGTCGCGACGCCACTGCCCGCGCAGGCCGTGACCGACATGAGCTTGGCCAGTTCGTAGGCAGAAACCGCGCCCGGCCGGTCCGAACGACCTGCGCCGCCGATGTCGTAGCGCACGCAGTGGTAGCGATCGGCCAGCTGCGCGATCAGGCGACCCCATACGCTGGCCGTGTCCGGATAGCCATGCACGAACCCAGGGTCGGCCGGCTCGGATCGCCATCGGTATAGCAGGCCAGGCGCACGCCCGCGCCGGTGACCACCGCGTCCCGTGCGCGTTGTTGGCGCGTGATTTCAGCGCTCTTTTCGGGCATGACTTGGAACGATGTGACGGTTGCATCAGTAAATGTCATAAAGAGCGGGCGGACGCAACGCTTCATGGCGCGCCGGGCGGCGTCGCCTGTCCCATGATCAGCGGGCCGCGTATGCGGGCCGCCGGTGCCGGCGGCCCATGGGCTATTCGGCGTCGTGCAGATGGTCGAGCACCTGGGCGAGACGATCGCCCAGGTGCTGGTCCGCGGCTTTCGCCATGGCGCGGGCGACTTCCGGCAGCACGGCCATTTCCACCAGTGGCCGAAGACGCCAGATCAGATCGGCGAGCTCCGGCATATCGTCGCCCGGCGGGAGCTGGCCCTCGCCGTAGCGGTCGAAGACATGATGGGCGACCAGGCGGACCATGGCATCGGAGGCCTGCTCGACGTTCTCGCGCAACTGGGCGACCACGTCGAGCATGTCCTCGAGCGGGATGCCGGCCGCGACCAGTTCCGCGCCGGCGTGCAGCATGCGGGGGCTGGGCACGCGGTAGCGCATGCCCTCGGGGCGGATCACCTCGAGGGCGACTGCCTTGTCCAGTGCCCGTTTGGAGAACTGGCCGCCGAATTTGCGCAGCAGCTGCGGCATGGTCAGATAGTCGGGCAGTTCGTCCGTCCAGGGGCTGGCGACCGCGGTTTCCAGACCCAGCAGATGGCCGATATCGTTACCCGATTCCCAGCTTTCGATCAGCTCGCCGATATTCGACAGCGTGTAGCCACGTTCCAGCAGCCGATTGATGATGCGCAGCCGCGACAGATGGGCATCGTTGTAGATGCCGCGGCGGCCGCGCCGTTCCGGCGGCGGCAGCAGGCCACGATCCTGATAGGCGCGGATATTGCGTACCGTCGAACCGGTTTCGCGTGCCAGCGCATCGATCGAGAATTCCTGCGGTGTCTCGTTCGGGCTGTTGCTGTCGAGAGCGATCGAGGAGCTGTTCATCCTGCCAAGGATAGTCCTCGGCCCGGATCGCGTCACCCGCGGTCGCGCCGTCGTCGGCCGCGGATGCGCGACATGGCGTTCAGGTCGGCAGCCGGATCAGGCGCATTCGCGGGTCCGTGCCAGTCGGGCCTCGCGGTAGCGCGCGATCTCGTCGATGGTCAGAACCGGCATGTCGTGGCGTGCGGCATAGCGCTCGATCTCGGCGTTTCCGGCCATGGTGCCGTCATCGTTCATCAGCTCGCAGAGCACGGCGGCGGGGCGCATGCCGGCCAGAATCGCGAGATCCAGCGAGCCCTCGGTGTGCCCGCGACGGGCCAGTACGCCATCGTCCACCGCCCGCAGTGGAAAGACGTGGCCGGGGCTGACGATGGCGCCGTGATCGCCGCCGAGTGCTTCCAGCGAGGCAGCGATCGTGCGCACGCGGTCGGCGGCCGACACGCCGGTCGTCACGCCGGTGGCCGCCTCTATGCTCACGGTAAAGCCGGTGCGGTTTTTCGACTGGTTGTTGTTGACCATCTGGGGCAGGCCGAGCGCGTCGATTTCGGCGCCGGGAAAACACAGGCAGACGATGCCCGAGCCATCGCGGATCATCTTGACCATGGTGTCGACCGACAGGTTCTCGGCCGCGGCCACGATGTCGGCCTCGTTCTCGCGATCGCTATCATCGAGCAACAGAACCGGGCGTCCGGCGCGATAGGCCTCGATGGCGGCGGCGAGCCGCGGGAAGCCGTGGAATTCGTTGGATGCTGACATGAAACGTCCTCTTGTCATGGAGTCAACGTTTCAGGGCTAGGCGAGAGGGCTCGCGCCGACGCACCGATTGCGCCGGACTGCCGCCACGCGTCTTCTTTCATCCGGACTGTGACCGTCGGCTCTGGATTCTGACCAGATCTGCTGACCTTCCAACGGGAGTCGGAAGCGCTCGTGGGCTCGGCTGCCTGTGCAGCCCTACCACCGGTGGGGAATTGCACCCCGCCCTGAAGACCATTGCAGCATAGCCGATCGCGGGGCCGGCGAACAGGGTGTGTCTCGTTCGCCCGCGCCCGCCGTTGGCATCGCAAGGCCCCGGCAAGGGCCGGGGTTGTCGGTGGGACGACGCGCCCGTGCGGGTCGCGGCGGCTTCAGCTGCTGTTATCGGCGCTCATGGACAGCGCGCTGTGCCCGGGTATGTTGGTGCCGTTCGGGAAAAAGCCGCCCTGGGACACCTGGGCAGCGGTGGCATAGGCGATGTTGTGCACCTGCGCGATGGTGCGGTCATAGGCGAGCCCGTTAGCGTCCGTCGGCACGATATTGCTCGCCGCGTACAGGCTGCCGTTGATGCTGACCATGCCATTGGTCTCGCCCACGGCCTGGTTCTTGCCGATGCCCTGGTCGTCGTTGGCGGCCACCGGCGGTTGACCGTTGGCGTAGTCGGCGCTGACATTCGAATTGCCATCCACACTGTCGCGCACGCCCGAGATATTGTCCGTGAGGTCGCTGAACGCGGTGTTGCCGTTGTTGTAATCCGCCGCCGTGAGGAAGGTACGAACCAGCCCGGCATGATAGGCCTCCACGGCAAGAATGCCCGCGGCGGCATCGAGATAGGTGCGGCTTTTGAGGAACGGCGCGCCGCCATGATAGGCCGTGACCCCGACATCCTCGAAGATAAAGGCGCCGAGCAGGAAGTTCTCGGGGCTTGAGAACGGGTCGAAGTTGGATACGCCGATCAGGTTGCCGAGCGCAGCGAAAGAGTTCTTGAGATCGATCGCCGGAGCGGAAGCCGCATGCGTGCCCAGCGCCGCGCGCAGGAACTGCACGTGATGCAACTCATCCTGGGCGATCTCCGCCGCGTATTGGCCAATGAGTTTATTGCTGCTGAAATCCACTTGTGGCGATCCCTTGATGATCACCATGCCCGGATTGTTGCCCCGGTCGCTGTCGGCCAGTCCGTTGCCGGTCACGGCCCGCAGGTAATACTCGGCTTCGAGATATTCGAGATTCAGCGCGAAGTTGAGAATGGCTTCGTCGGGTGGGCCGCCCACATACACATTATTGTCGCTGGTCGCGGCGACCGCTTTGTTGCTGTGGTCGTTGCAGGCGCCCAGGAGCGCACTTCCGACCAGGCCGGCGGCATACATGCCGCCATGGGCGAGAAATCGGCGGCGGCTTCGGCCGGGCGTCACGCGCGGGGCGGGATGTTCGCTCGCCCCAGTCCCGGCAGCGGTTTCCTGGATGTCGGCATGTCCTGATTTTTTCATGATATTTTTTCCTGTGTCGGCGAGGGCGTGCAGGCACCCACGGGCCGAGTCGAAGCCGGGCCGTTCGGATGCTTTTTTTGTCTGCGGAACATGCGGGGACGCTGCAGACTCAATAAGCAACTACGCGGATTCGGGAAAATAGATGCTTATACAAAGAAATGGCCGTAAAATTCCTTGAATTGACACGCAGAAAGGGCTTGGCGCGCGGTTGAAGGCCTTTTGTTATGAGTTGTAACTACATCCGGGGCGCGTCGAATAGGCTGCCCCTTGGTCCGGCGCAGCGCCCGGTCAACGAGTGGACGACGCGATTGCTTGCGCGCCCGAAGCAGTAGTGTCTAGCCTGCCTTCGTTTTTTGCGCTCATTCGCGTGCGGAGGCAGAATGCTTCTGCTTATTCGGCCGGGTGCGTGTCGGACACAACCCGGGACCGGGTTGCGCAGGCCGGCTTGAATGAGGGATCGTGCCGCCTTCGAACGGGCGGGCTTGCGATAAGGCCGCACACTCTGCCCACGCGTTTGTGCGCTCATCGTCAATGTTGCCGATGCGGTCGTCTTTAATGGACAATGACCAACCTTTGTCAAGCCGTACTCGGGATGGTTGCAATGCCCTCACGACGAGATCTCGCCAACGCGATTCGTATTCTGGCCATGGACGCCGTCCAGAAAGCCAACATTGGACACCCCGGTATGCCGATGGGCATGGCCGATATCGCGGAAGTGCTGTTCAACGATCATCTGAAGTTCAATCCGACCAATCCGGACTGGGCCGATCGCGACCGTTTCCTGCTGTCCAACGGCCACGGCTCGATGCTGCAGTACGCCGCGCTGCATCTGACCGGCTACGATATGTCGCTGGACGACATCAAGAACTTCCGCCAACTGCATTCGCGGACCCCGGGCCATCCGGAAAACACCGAAACGCCGGGTGTGGAGACCACCACGGGCCCGCTCGGCCAGGGGCTGGCCAACGCGGTCGGGATGGCGCTGGGCGAAGCGGTGCTGGCTTCCCAGTTCAACACGGTCGAGCACAAGGTGATCGATCACCGTACCTACTGCTTTGCCGGTGACGGCTGCCTGATGGAAGGCATCTCGCACGAGGCCTGTTCGCTGGCCGGTACGCTGGGGCTGGGCAAGCTCATCGTGTTCTACGATGACAACGGCATTTCCATCGACGGCGAGGTCAAGGGCTGGTTCACCGACGATACGCCGGCCCGCTTCGAAGCTTATGGTTGGCAGGTGGTGCGCAACGTCGACGGCCACGACGCCGGGGAAATCAACACCGCGATCGAGACCGCCAGGAAGGAAACCGCCAAGCCCACGCTGATCTGCTGCAAGACCGTGATCGGTTACGGTTCGCCTCACATGAAGGGCACCGCCAAGGTCCACGGCGCGCCGCTGGGCGACGACGAAGTTGCCGCGACCCGCAAGGCGCTGGGCTGGGCGGACGAGACGCCGTTCCATGTGCCGGACGATATCTATGCGGCCTGGGATCACCGCGATGCCGGCGCCGCCGCCGAGAAGTCCTGGAAGGATGTGCACGACGCCTACGTGAAGGCAAACCCGGAATTGGCCACCGAACTGGATCGTCGCCTGTCCGGCACAATGCCCGCCGACTGGGAAGCCGGCATCGCCCAGCTGATCGACGCGATGCAGTCGGATGGCAAGCGCACGGCGACCCGCAAGTCCTCCAAGGCAGTGCTGGGCGCGGTATGGAACCTGTTGCCGGATCTGTTCGGCGGTTCGGCCGATCTGTCCGGTTCCAACGGCACCGATTTCGACGGTCACAAGGCCGTCACGGCCGCTGATTACAACGGCAACTATGTCTACTACGGCGTGCGCGAATTCGGCATGTCGGCGATCACCAACGGCCTGAGTCTGCACGGCGGCTTCGTGCCGTTCGGCGCGACCTTCCTGACGTTCTCCGACTACGCTCGCAACGCGGTGCGCATGGCGGCGCTGATGAAGTCGCGCAACGTCTTTGTCTACACCCACGACTCCATCGGCCTGGGCGAGGACGGCCCGACCCATCAGCCGGTCGAGCATCTGGCCTCGCTGCGCCTGATCCCGAACCTGCATGTCTGGCGCCCGGGGGACGACGTCGAAGTGGCCGTTGCCTGGAAGGCCGCCATCGAGCGCGAGGCCGGCCCCTGTGCGCTGGCGCTGTCGCGCCAGGACGTCGATCATCAGGATCGCGATGCCGACACGGTCGCCGCCATCGCCCGGGGCGGCTACGTACTGCGCGATACCGGCGGTGCCCCGGATGCCATCGTCATGGCCACCGGCTCCGAACTGGAACTGGCCGTGGCCGCCGCCGACAAGCTGGTTGGCGAGATCGCGGTTCGGGTCGTGTCCATGCCCTGCGTGGATCTGTTTCGCGAACAGCCAGCGGCGTATCGTGATAGCGTTCTCGACCCGGCGGTTACAGCCCGCGTGGCGGTCGAAGCCGGCGTCTCCGATGGCTGGGTCGGCTATGTCGGCCCGACCGGCCAGGTGGTGGGTGTCGACCAGTTCGGTCTTTCGGCACCGGGGCCCGAGGTCTACAAGGAACTCGGCGTGACCGTCGAAGGCGTTGTCGAAGCGCTCCGGAATCAGGTCAAGGCCTGATTTGGAGCGTACTCAAGTTCAATTCCAAGTTCGAGGAGCGAACATGGCAGTCAAGATTGGTATCAACGGCTACGGTCGCATCGGCCGCAACGTGCTGCGTGCCCTGTATGAGAGCAAGCGCACCGGCGAGATCGAGATCGTGGCGATCAACGACCTCGGCGACGCCAAGATGAACGCGCACCTGACCCAGTACGACACCGCCCACGGGACGTTCCCGGGCGAGGTCAAGGCCGAGGGCGAGGATCTGGTCGTCAACGGCGACCGAATCAAGGTGCTGTCCGAGCGCGATCCGGCCCAGTTGCCCTGGGGCGATCTGGGCGTGGATGTGGTGCTCGAGTGCACGGGTCTGTTTGCCAGCAAGGACAAGGCCAGCGCCCACCTGAAGGGCGGCGCCAGGAAAGTGCTGATCTCCGCGCCCGCCGGCAGCGATCTCAAGACCATCGTCTACGGCGTCAACCACGAAACACTCACCCCGGAAGACAAGGTCGTCTCCAACGCCTCCTGCACGACCAACTGCCTGGCGCCGCTGGTCAAGCCCCTGCACGACGCCTTCGGCATCGAGTTCGGGTTGATGAACACCATCCACTCGTACACCAACGACCAGGTGCTGTCGGATGTCTATCACAAGGACATCCGCCGGGCGCGCAGTGCGACCCAGAACATGATCCCGACCAAGACCGGCGCGGCCGCCGCGGTCGGCCTGGTGCTGCCGGACCTCAACGGCAAGCTGGATGGTTTCGCCGTGCGCGTGCCGACCATCAACGTCTCCTTCGTCGATCTGTCGGCCAATGTGTCCAAGGACGTCACGGTGGAAGACGTCAACAACGTGCTCAAGACCGCCGCCAACGGCGAGCTCAAGGGCGTGCTGGCCTACACCGAGGAAGAGCTGGTCTCGCAGGACTACAACCACACTTCGGTGTCGTCCACGGTCGATTCCAAGCTGACCAAGGTTGCCGGTTCGCGCCTGATCAAGGTCTGCTCCTGGTACGACAACGAATGGGGCTTTTCCAACCGCATGCTGGATACCGCGCTGGCCATGGCCAACGTCGGCTGATCGAACGACGATCGTCAGCACTCGAAAAGACCGGACGCAGTCCGGTCTTTTTTTGGCAAATCTGCCCGCAAAAGAACGCGAATAAATGCAAATAGAGTGGCCAAGCACGCCGCCGCGCTATTGAACATACTGTAGCGTGTTCGCTGAGTATCAACGACCACGGCCTGTGTTCAATCTTTATTGGCGTCCATCTGCGGACTGTGCTTTTACGAACGCGATCTCGAGGTCGCCCAAGGCGGCTTTGTATTCGAGCGCGGTGACGGTTAGATTCCTGATCCTGACCAGGTTGCCCGACGGCGCACCGCCCAATTTCTGAACGAGGACACTATATGACCATGCTATCGATGGACGACGTCGATCTCGCCGGCAAGCGCGTGCTGATCCGCGAGGATCTGAACGTGCCGGTGAAAAACGGCCAGGTGACTTCGGCCGCGCGCCTGCGCGCCTCGCTGCCGACCATGAAAAAAGCCATGGCGGCCGGCGCGAAGGTCATGGTCATGGCCCATCTCGGTCGGCCGACCGAAGGCGAGCCGTCGGCAGAGGACAGCCTGGCGCCGGTGGCGAAATGGTTGTCCGACGAACTCGACCGCGACGTGCCGCTGGCCATCGACTGGCTGGACGGCGATGTCGAAGTCGCGGACGGCGAAATGGTGGTCTGCGAGAACGTGCGCTTCAATGTCGGCGAGAAAGCCAACGACGCAGGCCTGGCCCGGAAAATGGCCGCCCTGTGCGATGTGTTCGTCATGGATGCCTTCGGCACCGCCCACCGTGCCCAGGCCTCGACCGAGGGCGTGGCGCGCTTCGCGCCGGTGGCCTGCGCCGGGCCGTTGCTCATGGCCGAGGTCGAGGCGCTCAGAGCCGCGATGAACGATCCGAAGCGCCCCTTGGTGGTCATCGTCGGCGGCTCCAAGGTGTCGTCCAAGCTCGAGCTTTTGAAATCGCTGGCCACGCTGGCCGATCAGCTCATCGTCGGCGGCGGCATCGCCAACACCTTTTTGGCGGCGGCCGGGCACCATGTCGGCGGCTCGCTCTATGAAGCCGATCTGGTCGATTCCGCGCGGGCGATTCTCGCGGACATCCGCGCGCGCGGTGGCGATATCCCGTTGCCCGAGGACGTGGTCGTGGCCACCGAGTTCTCGGAATCCGCCGCGGCCGTGACGCGCAACATCGCCGATGTGGCCGACAACGAGATGATTCTGGACATCGGACCCAAGGCGCGCGCACAGATGGCAGCCATTCTCAAGAACGCCGGCACCATCGTCTGGAACGGGCCTGTCGGCGTGTTCGAGATCGATCAGTTCGGCGGCGGTACCGAAGCCCTGGCCCAGGCCATCGCCGAAAGCGACGGTTTCTCGATCGCCGGCGGCGGCGATACCCTGGCCGCCATCGAAAAATATGGCATCGGCGAGAAAGTGTCGTATATCTCGACCGGCGGCGGCGCCTTCCTGGAATTCCTCGAGGGCAAGACGCTGCCCGCGATCGCGGCGCTCGAAGCGCGCAGCAAGTAGGCGGGCGTGATGAGCCACCAGTTCGAGGGCACCGAGCGCTACGTCGCGACCGACGATCTCAAGCTGGCCGTGAACGCGGCCGTGACGCTGACGCGGCCGTTGCTCATCAAGGGCGAGCCCGGCACCGGCAAGACCATGCTCGCCGAGGAGGTCGCCGCCGGGCTGGGCAAACCGCTTCATCAGTGGCATATCAAGTCGACGACCAAGGCGGCGCAGGGGCTGTACGAATACGACGCGGTCTCGCGCCTGCGCGATTCGCAGCTCGGCGACGCGAAAGTGCACGATATTTCGAACTACATCGTGCCCGGCCCGTTATGGGATTGCTTCACCGCCGCCGAGCAGCCGGTGCTGCTGATCGACGAGATCGACAAGGCCGATATCGAGTTCCCGAATGATCTGCTGCGTGAGCTCGATCGCATGGCCTTCGACGTTTACGAGACGCGCCAGACCATCGAAGCAAGGCACCGGCCGATCATCATCATCACCTCCAACAACGAAAAGGAACTCCCGGACGCTTTCCTGCGCCGTTGCTTTTTCCACTTCATTTCGTTTCCCGACAAGGACACGATGAAGGCCATCGTCGACGTGCATTTCCCGGGCATCAAGGCGCGGCTGCTGTCGGACGCGCTGGATCTGTTCTTCGATATCCGCGATGTGCCCGGTATCAAGAAGAAACCGTCGACCTCCGAGCTGCTGGACTGGCTGAAGCTGTTGCTGGCCGAAGATATTCCGGCCGCGGCATTGCACGGCGACGCGGACGATGCGCTGCCGCCCATGCACGGCGCGCTGCTCAAGAACGAACAGGATGTGCACCTGTTCGAGCGGCTTGCCTTCATGAGCCGGCGGGCCCGGCGCTAGGCTGGCCCTGAGCCGACCTCATGCTGGTCGAATTCTTCTATGAGTTGCGGGAGGCCGGGCTGAAGCCCTCGGTGACCGAGTTCCTCACGTTGATCGAGGCGCTCGATGCGCACGTTGCCGGCCTGAGCGTCACCCGGTTCTACTATCTGGCGCGAGCGTCGCTGATCAAGGACGAGACCCTGTTCGATCGTTTCGATCAGGTCTTCGCGCATTATTTCGAAGGTATCGCGGCGTTGCCGCTCGACCCGGAAACGGCTATTCCACAGGAATGGCTGGACAAGCGCGACGAGCTGGAACTCAGCGAGGAACAAAAAGCCGAGATCGAAGCGCTCGGTGGCTGGGACAAGCTCATGGAAACGCTCAAGCAGCGCCTGGAAGAGCAGGGCAAGCGGCATCAGGGCGGCAACAAATGGATCGGTACGGCCGGGCGCTCGCCGTTCGGCGCGTTCGGCTTCAATCCTGAAGGTATCCGCATCGGCCAGGATCGCTCGCGTCATCGGCGCGCGGTCAAGGTCTGGGACCGGCGCGCGTTCGCCGATCTGGACGGCGATCGCGAGATCGGCACCCGTAACATCAAGATGGCGTTGCGCCGCCTGCGGCGCTTTGCGCGCGAAGGCGCGGCCGATGAACTGGACCTGGACGCCACCATCCGGGGCACGGCGAACAATGCCGGGCATCTCGATCTGGTGATGCGGCCCGAACGGCGCAATGCCGTCAAGCTGCTGGTGTTCTTCGATGTCGGCGGCTCGATGGACGATCATGTCGCCGTGTGTGAAAACCTGTTTTCGGCGGTGCGCGCCGAGTTCCAGCACCTCGAGTATTTCTACTTCCACAATTTTCCCTACGAAGGCTTGTGGCGGGACAATGCCCGTCGCCGTAGTGAACGTTTCGACACCCAGGATATCTGTCGGACCTTCGATACCGAGTACAAGGCCATCTTCGTCGGCGATGCGACCATGAGCCCGTATGAAATCGCCTATCCGGGCGGTTCGGTGGAGCACTGGAATGACGAACCCGGTGAAGTGTGGCTGCGGCGATTGCTCGAGGCGTTTCCACGGGCGGTGTGGCTCAATCCCGAGCCGCGCCGGCGCTGGGATCACACGTCGTCCGTACAGATGACGCGGGAGTTGATGGCCGGGCGGATGTACGAGCTGACGCCGAACGGGCTGGATGAAGCCGTGGCAGCGTTGTCGCGCGCGCGTTGACAGCCTCTCGCGCTTGCCCGATTCTCGCCACAGATTCGTTGCCAGTGGAGCATGGCGTGTCCGTGAGCCGAGAAACGAGGCGGGCGATGACGCAGGGCCGGGCATTGTGGGCCGCGGCCGGGCGGGCAACGCCCAGCGCGTACATGCCGGGCGAGCCGCTCGCGATTGCGCATCGGGGCGGGCGTGACGGCCCCGTCGGCGCGGCCGCCGCCGTCCTGTCGCTTCGAGGCGAGCCGTTGCCGTGAAGAAACGCGCGGGGCTTCGGTCAGCGACAGACCGGATGCCGGTAGCGGCCGGCGGCGCCCGGCGGCGTCGGCTCGGGTCGGTTCTGCGCTGGACGGCCACGGCCTTGGGCAGTCTGTTGCTGCTGGGCATTGCGGCCAATGCCTGGGTATTGGGGAGTACGCGGGATCGCATCTATGACGATGCGGCACGCCTGCCGGTCTACGATTTCGCCGTGGTGCTCGGCACCAGCCCGTACACGCACACCGGTAATCCCAACGCCCTGTTCAGCAACCGCATGAAGGCGGCGGCCCGGTTGTATCACGCCGGGCGCGTCCGGCATCTACTGGTTTCCGGCGCCAATCCAAGCCGGGCCTACAACGAACCGCGCAAGATGTATCAGTCGCTGCGCCGCCGCGGTGTGCCGGATTCGGCGATCAGCCTGGACTACGCCGGGTTTCGCACCCTGGATTCGATCGTGCGGGCCCGGCGAATATTCGGTTTGCGCGCCTTCGTGATCGTGTCACAGCGATATCACGAGTATCGGGCGCTGTTTCTGGCCCAGCACGAGGGGGTCGAGGCGGTGGGCTATACCTGGCCCGCGGAGGACCGGCGGCAGCCGTTGCGCACCGAGGCGCGCGAGTATTTCGCTCGGATCAAGGCCGTCCTCGATCTGTATGTTCTGCATACGCGGCCGCGCTTCCTCGGGCCCGCGCGGCCGATCGACCTCGGCCCGTCCTCGGCGCGGGGCTATATCGCACACGCCGCCCGATGAGTGTGCCGTCAGCCGGGGGGGGCAGGCCGGCTCCGGGTCGTCACGAACAGGCCGCCGAGCACGGCATCGACCTTGGCCTCCATGCTGTGTTCGATGGAATACAGCCCGGGGTGACGCAGGCTGCATTCATACAGGCCGATCATGAAGGCGATGATCACGTCGGCGGCATCCTCGGCGGTGAGCGGCTCGCGCAGGGGGCAGACCGTGGCGATCTCGCGGCACAGCGACACCAGCACTTCACGACTGTCCTCGAACATGACGCTCAGCATGTGGCCGGTGGCATGTCCTCGTTCTGTCATCTCGCAACGATGAAATACGATATGGCAGACTCGCCGGTGCTGTTCATCATTGGCCAGACGTGATATCCCATGGAGCAGCATTTCGCGCATCAGCCGCATGGGTTCGTCGCCCGGGATGTGTTGTCCGAGGCACTGGCGCAGATCGCGCAACGGCATCGCGGTGCGTTGAACCATGGCTTCGAGCAGTGCCGTCTTGTCCGCGAAATGCCAGTAGATGGCGCCGCGCGTGACATCGGCCCGGCGAGCGATGCGTTCCAGCGACGTCTGCGTGACGCCACGCTCTAGCATCTCGGTTTCGGCCGCGTCCAGAATGCGTGCGCGCGTCTGGGCGGATTCCGTTTTTGTCTTGCGTGCCATGTGCCAGTCCATCCATGCCGCGCGTTTTTTTATCGCGGCGCCCTCCATCTTACATACATACACGAATGTATGTATCATGCGAACGATCAGGGAACCCCATCTCAGGATTCGGCGGTATGCGTAACAATGACTACAACGCGCCTACAGGCGCGCTGGCGCTGCGGGCGCTGATCATTCTGGCAAGCACTCTTGCCGTCACCGCATGCGGCAGCAGTAGCGGTAAAAGTCAGGCGCAGGGGCAACAGCCGCCGCCGACGCCGGTGCAGGCATTGACCGTCAAGCCGCATTCGGTGGATGTCTATGGTGAATATCCAGGGCGGGTTCAGGGCAAACAGACTGCCAAGGTCATCGGCCAGGTGACCGGCGTGTTGCAGGCCAAGCACTATCGCGAAGGGGCGACCGTGCACAAGGGCGACCCCTTGTTCACGATTGATCCCAAGCCGTACCAAGCGACCGTGAACCAGCGCAAGGCCCAGCTGGCCAGTGCCAAGGCCGCTCTGGCCAATGCCACCCGGGCATGGCGCCGCACCCGCAAGCTGTACAAACAGAATGCGGTGAGTCAGGCGACCCGCGACCAGGATCTGTCGACCTACCAGTCGGATAGGGCTGCAGTCCAGCAAGCCAAGGCCAATCTGCAGTCGGCCCAAATCAATCTCGATTACACCCATGTCGATGCGCCTATCAGCGGTGTGACCAGCCTGCGCGATGTTGATCTGGGGTCGCTGGTTACCGCGAACCAGACCCAATTGACCACCATCACCCAGATCAATCCGGTCTATGTCCTGTTCGCGCTACCGGAAAATGACGCCTTTGCCCGCCAGAAAGCACTGCACGCGAGAGGCAAGGACAGCAACAGCGCGTCGATGCGGCAGGCGACGATCATTCTGGGTAACGGCAAGGACTATTCACACAAGGGTGAGGTTGACTTTACCCAGAGCACGATTGATCCGCAGACGGGCACGGTGAGTATGCGTGCGACGGTGAAAAATCCGGACAACCGACTGATGCCCGGCCTGTACGTCAGGGTTCGGGTACGAATCGCAACGCTTTCGAAGGGCATCGTGGTACCAGAAAAAGCGGTCTTCACGGGACAGTCGCGCACGTATGTGTATGTGGCCGATAACGGCAAGGCCAAAAAACGATTCGTGAACCTCGGGCCAAGCGTTGCCAATGGCAGAGTCATCAGCAAAGGTCTGTCCGGCGGCGATCAAGTGATCGTCTCTGGCCTCGGTGCGATCAAGCCGGGCGCGCCGGTAAAGATCAAAAAAAAGTCGGACGACAAAAGCGGCAAGCAGCAAGCGAGCGCTAACCCGGGTCAGGCTGACATGCGCGAGGCGAGCTAGCCCATGATTTCCCGCTTCTTCATCGATCGGCCGATATTTGCCACCGTCATATCCATCATCATTGCGCTCGCGGGCATCATCAGTGTCCGGGTATTGCCGATCTCGCAGTATCCGGCGGTGGTGCCGCCGCAAGTGTCGGTGCAGGCGAGTTATCCCGGCGCCAGCGCCGAAACGATTGCCAATACGGTGGCGGCGCCGCTGGAACAGGCGATTAACGGCACGCCCAACATGATCTACCTGTCGTCGACCTCTTCGGACTCGGGGCAGGCGAATATCACCGTCACGTTTGCGATCGGCAGCGACCCGGATCAGGACACGATTAACGTCAATAATCGGGTCCAGACCGCGACATCGCAGCTGCCGTCAACGGTCACCGCGACCGGGCTCAAGGTACGCAAGAAGTCGAGCAGCATTCTGCAGGTCGTGCTGCTGTACTCGCCGCATCAGACGTTTGATCCGACCTATATCGCCAACTACGGGCTGGTGAATGTCATCAGCGCCCTCAAACGTGTGGACGGCGTCGGGCAGGTGCAGCTGTTTTCGCAGCAGAATTACTCAATGCGCATCTGGCTCAATCCCGCCAAGATGGCGCGCTACAACCTCACCACAACCGATATCAAGAACGCGATCCGCGATCAGAACTCGCAGTTCGCAGCGGGCAAGTTTGGCGCCCGACCTTACGGCGGCGCGAATATCGCGTTCACATTCAAGGCGTCGGCGCAGGGTCGATTCAAGACCGTCAAGCAGTTCAAGAACATCATTCTGCGTGCGCAGTCCGGGGGCAAGGTGCTGCGCCTGAAGGATGTGGCGCGCGTGCAACTGGGCGCAGAGAGTTATGCCACCGGCCATAGCTTGAACAACAAGCCGGCCGTGCCGATGGCGATCTATCTCGAGCCCGGCGCGAACGCGCTGGCCACCGCGCAGCGCGTTCGCGCCCGGATGGCCCAGCTCGGGTCGAATATGCCTGAAGGGCTAACCTACAAGATTCCGTTCAACACCACGAAGTTCGTTCAGGCGTCGATCCACGAAGTCTTTTTCACCCTGCTGATCTCGATGATGCTGGTGATGGCGGTGATCTTCGTCTTCCTGCAGAACGTGCGGGCGACGCTCATCCCCATGGCAGCCGTGCCGGTGGCCTTGCTGGGCACGGTCGGCGGGATTTATATCCTGGGATTCTCGATCAATCTGTTGACGTTGTTCGGCATGATTCTGGCCATCGGCATGGTGGTCGATGATGCGATCGTGGTGATCGAGAACTGCGAACGACACATGAGCGAGGAGGGGCTGCCTGCGCGGGATGCCGCAATTCAGGCCATGAAGGAGGTCACCGGGCCGGTGATTGCGGTGGTCTTGGCGTTGGACGCTGTTTTCGTGCCCGTGGGTTTTCTCGGCGGCCTTGCCGGACGTATGTATACGCAGTTCGCGATCACGATCGCGATCGCGATTACGATTTCCGGCTTTGTTGCGCTGACGCTGACTCCGGCGCTGTGCGCGACGTTCCTGAAACCACGCCAGAGCAAGCCGCTATTACCGTTTCGCTTGTTCAATCGGGGCTTTGCGGCACTGACCGACGCGTATCTCTGGGGCGTCAATTTTCTGATCCGCTATGCGCTTGTCGGTGTGTTGTTGTTCTGTGGCGTGATGGGTGCGACCTGGGTGGTTTCGCAACAGGTGCCGTCCGGGCTGATACCGCAAGAGGATCAAGGCTATATTTTCGCGTTGTATACCTTGCCGCCGGCATCGTCTCTGCAGCGGACAATGAAGGTGGGTCACGAGCTGACGACCAAGGAACTCAAGAACATGCCGGGCGTTGCCAACGTCATCGACGTGCCGGGATTTGACTTCCTGGCGGGCGCAACGCGAACGTTCGCGGGTGTCGAGTTTCTGACGCTCAAGGATTGGGGGGATCGCAAGGCCTCCTCGTTCCAGGATGTCAAGAAGGTGTTTGGTATCGGTGCCGGGGTAACGTCGGCCAATGTGCTGGCCTTCAATCCGCCACCGATTCTCGGGCTGTCGACCACGGGCGGCTTTACCGGTTATCTGCAGAACGTCGCCGGGGGCAGCTACAAGGACATCAAGAAAGAGGCCGATAAACTGGTCGCAGCTGCCAACAAGAATCCCGCCCTCAACGGCGTGGCCACGACGTTGACAACCGATGTGCCGCGTTATGACGTCAAACTGGACCGCGCGAAAGCCAAGGCCCTTGGCGTGCCGATCAGCAATGTTTTTGATACGTTACAGGCCACCTTCGGGCAGTTGTTTGTCAACTATTTCAGTAAACTCGGCCGTAACTTCCAGGTCAATCTTCAGTCTGACGCCCAGTACCGCATGAAGCCTGGAGATCTGGCCGGCGTGTACGTGCAGTCGACCACCACGCAAAAGATGATTCCGATCAGCTCGCTGGTCAGTTTTCACCGTACGACCTCGGCGGATATCGTGGAGCGTTATAACGTCTTCCCCGCCGCCAAGATTCGTGGCAACCCGGCCCCGGGCTATAGTTCGGGCCAGGCGGATGCGGCGATGAAGCAGGTGGCCGACAAGGTGCTGGGCCAGAATTATCGATTCCAGTTTACGGGCACGGCTTACCAGGCGCAGAAAGTCGGCAGTTCGTCGCTCATGGCCCTGGGCTTCGGTGTGGTCATGGTCTTTTTGATTCTGGCGGCACTGTATGAGCAGTGGACGCTCCCGCTCGCGGTGCTCACGGCGGTTCCGTTCGCCGCGCTGGGCGCTTTTGTCGCGGTATGGCTTAAGGGCATCAACAATAATATTTATTTCACGGTCGGCATGTTGGTGCTGATTGGGTTGGCCGCGAAAAACGCGATTCTCATTGTCGAGTTCGCGGTTATCGAGCATAACGCCGGACGAACGCCGGCCGATGCGGCGCGTGCAGCGGCCCGACTTCGCTTCCGGCCGATCATCATGACGTCTTTGACCTTCATTCTGGCGAGTGTGCCGTTGATTACCGCCAGCGGCGCGTCCTCCAACAGCCGGATCGCGCTGGGGACCTGTGTCATCGGGGGCATGCTATCGGCCACGGCGTTTGCCATTCTGTTCGTGCCGCTGGCCTACGACTTGTTACAGCGCGGCAGCGAGCGTTTTTCGCGAAAGTCAGGACAGTCGACCTCCGCGACACGAAAGCCCGCGGATCAGGAAAAGCAGTTGACCGAGGATGACGGTTCTCATCAGTTGACGGATCAGTCGGACGACGGAGATAACAATCATGCGTAGTGCACTCGGCCTGATTGTCGTCATATTGTTGGCCGGGTGTACGGTCGGCCCCGACTACCACCGGCCGAACCTCGACCTGCCGAAGTCGGCCCTCGACTCGACGCTGCTGTCCAAGCAACAGCAGCAGTCGCTGGCTTATTGGTGGACCCGGTACAAGAACCCGACACTCAACAAGCTGATCGACCAGGCGCTGGACTCGAATCTCAACATCGCACTCCAGGCTCAGAAAGTACGCCAGGCGCGCGCGGCGCTCGGCTATCAGAATGCGCAGCTCTATCCGTCGATTTCCGGCCAGGCACAGGGCATGCGCGAGCGCGTTGGCAATGGTGCGGCCAGCAGCAGCGGGGCCGGGTCCACGAGCAGCTCATCGGGCGGCGGCTCGCATGGTTTCAACTACTTTTCCGTGGCCGGTAGCCTGAGCTACGAGCTCGACCTGTGGGGCGCGTTGCGCCGTTCCGACCAACAGGCGCGGGCGCAGCTGCTGTCCTCGGCCTATACCCAGGATTCGATTCGTCTGCAGACGGTCGCGGACGTGGTGACGAACTACATGTCGCTGCGCTCTTATCAGCGCCAGATCCGGGTGACGAAGCAAACCATCAAAACCCGGAAGCGAGCACTGTCGCTCGATAACAAACGCTACCAGTACGGTGCGATCGACAAGCTGACGCTGCTGCAGACCCGGTCGTCGCTGCAATCGGCCCGCGCTCAATTGCCGCCGCTTGAGCAGCAGGAGGCGAAGCTGCGGACCTCGCTGGCGATTCTGACCGGCAAGACGCCACGCCAGATCATGGCCGCGACCAAGCTGCCCAAAGGCGATTTCTCGGATATAACCCTGCCCAAGGGGTTGCCGGCCGTGTTGCCTTCCACGCTGGTCAACCGGCGGCCCGACGTGCGCGCGGCCGAAGCCAGCCTGATTGCCGCCAACGCCAATGTCGGCGTGGCCAAGGCCCGGTTCTTCCCGACCTTCAATCTGTCGGCCATGATCGGAACCCAGGCGTTCAAGGTGGACAACTTGTTCGAGCCGTTTACCAAGGTCGAGCAGGCCGGGGGATCCATCACTGCGCCGATTCTCGATTTCGGCCGCATCAACGCCCAGTACCGTAGCGCCAAGGCACAGAAGGCGGAAGCGGAAATCCAGTATCGCCAGACCGTGCGCCAGGCGTTCCAGGACGTGCGCAATGCGCTGGACGAAGTCAAGTACACGCGCGAGCGTCTCAAGCAGGTTCGGCAGGAAGTCGATTCGTATCGCCAGACACTCACGCTGGCGAAGCTGCGGTACCACGCTGGGGCGACCAACTATTTCAATGTGCTCGATGCGCAGCGCAATCTGTTGTCGAGCCAGCTCAATCTGGCCCAGGCGATCGCGAGCCGGTTCACGGCCACGGCCGATCTGTACAAGGCGCTGGGTGGCGGCTGGACCGACGGCAGCGATTCGCTGACACCCGCGATGCAGAAGGTTGCCAATCACTATGCGCCGGTCAAGGGCGGCAAGGATGGCGCACATGCGGCGGCGAGCCAAAATCCCTGAAGCGATGGCAAGCCGAATACCGGGATGCGACCCTCCTGTGTCCCGAATACCGGCCTCGACGGGGTAGAATGCCGCATGCTCTGGTTTAGACGACCGCGCGTTCGGGCGAGCCGTACATGAGTGGCCCGACCGCGCTGTACAGGCTCGACAGCGGATCCGGTGAATCCGTGCTCCGGCTCGCGGGCGACTGGGGCCAGGCGGTGCGTCTGCCTTCTGCGGCATCGGTGTATCGCGACATTGGCCATCCCGGTGCGGTGGTGATCGATGGCAGCGAACTTGAAAGTGGCCACCCGCGGGTAGCGGCTTTCGTGCATGCCTTGAAGCAGGAGCTTGGCCATGCTGGTGTGAGCGTAACCGAGCGCGCGCTGCCGCGGGATGTCGCGGCGCTCATGGCGTTGGCCAGCGAGCCGCCGGCGAGAACGGAGCGCGTTCTCGCCAAGCCGCATCTGGTGGCGCGACTCGGATTGCGCTTTGAGCGGCGGGTCCGGGTGGCCCGCGACGCCGCGGCGTTGGTAGGCCAGGCGCTGGTGCGTACGCCGGCGCTGGTAACCGGACGTGCACAGACACGCTGGCGCGATTTCATCGAGTTGGTGCGCGAAACCGGGGCCGCATCGCTGCCGGTCGTGACCGTGGTCAATCTTTTGATCGGCGCCGTACTCGGCTTCATCGGCGCGGTGCAACTGGCAACCTTCGGCGCCGGCATGTATCTGGCCGACCTGGTTGGCATCGCGTCGGCGCGCGAGATGGCGGCCATCATGACCGCGTTCATCATGGCCGGGCGGATCGGTGCGACCTTCGCCGCGCATCTGGCCACCATGGAATCGAACGAGGAAGTCGATGCGTTGCGCATGATCGGCGTCTCGCCGTTCGAGTTTCTGGCGCTGCCGCGATTGGCGGCGCTGACGTTGATGATGCCGTTGCTTTATCTGTACGGCACGGCGCTGTCGATCGCCGGCGGCATGGTGGTGGCGCATATCGTGCTCGGCACACCGCCGATGGCATTCATCGAGCGCTTGCAGGATGCCGTGGCGGCTCGGCAATTCGTCATCGGGCTGATCAAGTCGGTCGCTTTCGGTGTACTGATCGCCCTGACCAGTTGCTACATCGGGCTGCACGCCGGGCGCAATGCCGCCGAAGTGGGGCGGGCCGCGACCCGTACGGTGGTGGTCTGTATCATCGGCGTTATTTCCATCGATGCGGTGGCTGCGCTGTGCACGAACGCGCTGGGAATCTGATGGTGTTCGGCGGGGCTCGCCCGGGCATCACGACAAGGCGTCGCCGATGGCCGAGTTGAATCCGAATGCCGCGATCCCCGAACGCGGCCTGACTGTACGCAACCTGCGGCTGGCCTTCGGCGACACGGTGGTTCAGCGCGACATCTGTTTTCACGTCGCGCCGGCGAATATCTTCGTCATCATGGGCGTATCCGGCTGCGGCAAGAGTACGCTGCTGCGCCATATCATCGACCTGCAACGTTCCGAGGCCGGTGATATCTGTTTCGATGGACAGCGCTTGATCGGCGACGACCCGGACGAGCGGGCCGCGTTGCAGCAACGCATCGGCGTGCTGTTCCAGTCGACCGCGTTGTGGAGCTCGATGACGGTTGGTGAGAATGTGGCGTTGCCGATGCAGCTGCACACGCGCCTGCGTCCGCCCGAGATCCGCGATCAGGTCGCGTTCAAGCTCGCGCTGGTGGGGCTTGCCGGACAGGAGTCGCGTATGCCGAGCGAACTGTCCGGCGGCATGCAGAAGCGCGCCGGGCTCGCGCGCGCGATTGCGCTCGATCCGGATTACCTGTTCCTGGACGAGCCGAGCGCCGGGCTCGATCCGATTACCTCGCAGCGCCTGGACGCCCTGATCATGCGTCTGCGCGATGCACTGGGGCTGTCGGTGATCGCGGTCAGCCATGAGCTGCCGAGCATTTTCACCATCGCCGACGACAGTATCTATCTGGACAATCAATCGAAGACCGCGATCGCCCACGGCAACCCGCGTGACCTGGCCGAACAGGCCAGCGACGCGCGTGTGCGCGCCTTCCTCAAGCGCGAGCCGATCGAGGAGCCGACGCGGGGCCCCGTATAGTCGGGCCGGGAGAGAACCGACCAGTGAGCACAAGCCATGGCGAGTAACCGCAGCTACACCATCATCGGCGCCTTCCTGCTCGGGGCGATCGCCCTGACGGCCGTCGGGATCCTGACGTTTGGCAACACGGGGCTGTTCAAGCAGCAACGCCAGGCGGTGATTTTCTTCAATCAATCCGTACTCGGCCTGACCAACGGCTCGCGCGTGCTGTTTCGTGGCGTGCAGGTCGGCACCGTGCGCCATGTGCAGCTGCGCCTGAATCCGAAAGGCGGGGCCCGGATCGCGGTGACGATCGAGATGTCGGGCAATGACGTGGTTACGCAGAACGGTAAGCAGTTACCCAGTCATCTGACCATTCACCAACTGGTGCAACGCGGTTTGCGGGCGCAACTGGTGGTTTACAGCTACGTGACATCACAACTGGCGGTGAACCTGGACTTCCATCCGAACAGCAAACCGCATTTCGTCGTGCCGCAGGGCCGGCTCGAACTGCCGGAAATTCCGGCCGTGCCGTCCGAGATATCCCAGCTCAAGGATACGGTTGCCAAGATTCCGTGGCAGAAGACATTGAATCGAGTGAACCAGACCATGAGCACGATGGTCCAGCTCGCCCAGGATCTGGACAAGACCGTGAACGAGGTCGGGCCGAATCTGAACAAGACCACGCAGAGCACGCAGCAGACGCTGAAGACGGTCCAGAAGGCGGTGGCCGCCAACAACAAGCAGCTGCAGGCCACGCTGGCCAGCGTGAAAAAGCTGAGCGACACCGCCAACAACGAGATTTCCAAGCACGATCAACAGATCGACAAGCTACTCACGAGCGCCCGGAAAACCAGCGAAAACCTGAGCAAGCTGTCGAACAACCTCGAGCAGTTGACCAGCCCGGAATCCGGCACGGGCCAGGATGTGCAGAGCACGGTGCGCGATCTCTCCGCGGCCGCCGCGTCGCTGCGACGGTTCTCGGAAAAGATCGAACGCGATCCGCATACGCTGCTCTATGGCGGTTCGCGGTAGGCGTGGCGTATGCCCCTCGTTACCGTACGGCCGGCCGGCGATGTTGGTATCGTGGTCGGAGGCGTCGGCACGTCATCATACGAGCCGGTGACCGGATCGATTGGCTCATGCGGCGCGAACCGGCGGCCTGGACGGCGGCCAATCCATTGAAGAGGCAATTGTGAAAGTTGGTTCTGTTTCCCGAACGCTCCTGACGGCCGTGGTCACGGCCACCGTATTGCTCGCCGGCTGCAGTTCGCTGCCGCCGCTAAAGCACGTGATGCTGACGCCGCCCCAGACCCAGCGCCTGGCCGCACGGCCCAGCGACTGGAAAGTCCAGCGCGTGCAGATGCCGGAATATCTGGACAACTACGATATCCAGCTGCGTACCAACGATTACGTGCTGACGCGCCTGCCCGATGCCAAATGGGCCGAGCGCCTGCCGGTGGCCGTGACCCGGCTGCTGCAGCAGACCATCGACGAAAAACTACAGACCAAGCGCGCCAAGCATTACCAGGTGCACGTGAATATCGACACCTTCGAGCCGCAGCCCTCGGGTCAGGTGGTACTGTCGGCCGACTGGCGCGTGACCGATGCCAACGGCCAGACGGTGGTTCGCCACGACAGCCTGATCAAGGAGCCGTTGCCGAAGACAGGCCGCAATGCCGACACCATCGGGCGCGCCATGTCGACCGCCGTACGGGAGTTGGCAATGCAGATCGTCGCGCGCGCGGGCTGAGTCGCGCGCGCGACTCGGCTCGCGGTTAGAATCGCCAGCCGATGCCTATCGTATACAAAGCGGCTTTCCAGTGATTAGTGGAACTGATGGTGGTCGCGGGGAGACCGGCGGCTGGGTTGGCCGGAATCGACAGTTTCGATTTCACGTCGGCGAGGCCGATATAGCGGAAGTCGAGATTGAGATACAGCCGGCTCCAGAGATTGATATCCGCGCCCACGTCGCCGATAAAGGCCACGGGCTCGCTCAACGACAGATTGGCACCGAGCGCCTTGTAGGTTGGATTGGTGACTTGGGTATCGTAGGTATTCAACCAAGTGGCGCCGACACCGATGTAGGGTCGGATGCGGGTGCTGACCCACGGCCGGTAGACGGCCGTAAAGTTCGGCGGAAAGGCGCGGAAAGTTCCGATTTTCTGGTAGCCGTTACTGCCTTGTTGCTTGGCTTCGAAGTTGAAGTCGAGCGGCGGCGTCAACTGAAACTGCAAAGCCAGGTGATGGTCCGTACGCGGGAGATACAGACCGTAGGTGATTTCGGCGGTGGTAGTGCTGCTTTGGCTCGAACCCGAGCCGGGCAAGGTTTTGCTTAAGCCGAATGCCGGAACGTTTTGGGTCAGTGCAGTACTGTTGCCGAGGTACTGCACATGCAGCCCGCCCACCGAGACGAAGCTGTTGTGAGCAATATAATGCATGGCCGACCCGATCGGGCCGTTGCTTGCCGTGTCGGTATCTGCCGTTGCTGCTGTCGCCTGGCTGGCGACGACTGCTCCGGCAACTAAAGTGCTCGAAAAAAGTGCGCACTTTAAAATTTTGCCGAAATTTGCCTTATTATTCATGGTTCCCCTCCCTTTCTGGGGTAATGAGTGATGGCCAGCCCCAAGACTTTTCGCGCACTCACTTATCGCTGATTTATTCAATAAGTTAATAAAAAATATGAGATATTTTAATTCAATTTGACCTCGTTCTATAAGTATAAAAAAGTCATTCGCACTATGCTTGTAGACTTTCGGATTAATTGTGGATAATATAAATTATCTTGCCGTAACCTGGGTTGAACATGGTGCGATGACTCACGTTGGGTAGGTGTGCTTGCTAACCGAGCGCCGTCAGCGTCCGGGTCTTGGCGTGACACCCCGTCGGTGGGGATTGCGGATTGTTGGATCGCAGCTGCGCCTGGGCTAGGCTGGGTTGATCGGGCCGGTGGAAATCGATCCCGTGCAGGTGTGGGTCGGCCGGCAGAGCTGCTGCTCGAACTCGACTCCAGTCCGGCTCTTGGCGCGTAAGGTCATGCGGCTCGCTGTACGGGCAGATAACAACCACGTCGCATCTCTGTATGCTGAATGGGGTGACATTGCCCCTGCAGCTGATGGCGGCGATCACGGTGGCCGGCGGGTCAGCGGTCCCATCAGACAGCCTTTCAAGCAGGCTGTTTCTCTCGAGCCCATCGATTGTGAATCGCCGTCGTGCGTTTGTATGTGTAGCCACCGGCGCCCCGCTAAGTCGCTTCTTCTGCACGATCTTCTCCCTTGACGCGGTCGGTGTCCGCCGGAATGCGACACGCTAAATTTTTAGAATCATGCGTGTCCGAGCGTAGCGAACCGAAACGGATCGCGCTACAGCTGCAGCTATCCGTGCCGGCGGCGGCCGGGTGACGGCGTGCAAGGTCGCTGCGGCATGACCTATAAAGTGCTTTTGTCGCAGTCGTTTGCCCGTTCGTCCCGATCATTTGCAACGTACGAAAAAGCTCGCGGGGCGACGATTTATACCTTGGTATTATCCCGGGTTTCGCGGACTGGAAGGCGGTGGCATTGCGCGCATTCCCGATTTTTCGGTAACCTAGGTTTCCGATTCTGCCTTTGCTGCCGACCTGTTGGAATCCGGCCGGCATGAACGGCGCCGACCGGCCGACATACGGTGCGATTCAGGCGGCGTCGGCGCGATCGTGTGGCGTTTTCCTGACCTGTGAGCGCATTTCCTCGGGATCGAAATCGTCGACGCGGATCACGGCCATCTGCAGATCGAAGGCCGCGCGCAATCGCTGGGCCTCGTCGGCATTCAATACATCGGCCTGCTCGGCCTGATCGATCTGGTCACGCGGATGATCGGCATCGATGGTGCCGGCCTTGCGGGCCTTGACCACAGCCTTGTGCCATTCGGCGGTATCGAGCGTGGCCTGCATGGCGCGCTCGTACAGGGAGAGCGCCGTGTCGGTCCGGATTTGCGAGATATAGCAGCCGGGTGTGAGCCGGTCGCGCGCGGCGCCGGGGGTCTGCAAAAGACGGGCGATACGGCGCCCGAGTCCGTCGCTCGGCAGGCGGGCCGTGCGCCCGAGCGGAAAGATGAGGATACCGGCAAGCCAGGCGGCGGGGCGGTTCGGCAGGTGTCGGAGCACGCCGGCCAGCGCAGTTTCGATATCGGCGAAGGCCTGCTCGCAAACCCAGGCCACCAGTGGCCGATCCTCGGCATGTTCGCCGTCTTCGACAAAACGCTTGAGCGTGGCGCTGGCGATGTACAGGTTCGACAGCACATCGCCGAGCCGTCCCGAGAGCGATTCGCGGAATTTCAGCGTGCCGCCGAGCGTACCCATGGCCACATCCGAGATGAGCGCCAGATTCGCGCAATAACGGTTCATCGCGCGGTAATAGGGCGCCAGTTCGGTGGCGCGCCCGGCCGCCGAGCCGATACCGCCGGTGAACCCCATCACCAGCGAACGCGCGGCCGCGGCCAGGTCGTGGCCGATATGGCGATAGAGCAGATCATCGAACGCTTCGAGCGCGGCCTCCTGATCGCGGTTGTTGGCGGCCGCGATTTCGTCCAGCACGTAAGGATGACAACGAATCGCGCCCTGGCCGTAGATCATCATCGACCGGGTGAGGATGTTGGCCCCCTCGACCGTGATGTTCACCGGCGCGGCCTGGAAACTGCGCGCGACCGGATTGGACGGGCCCAGCATGACGGCCTTGCCGGCATGCACGTCCATCGCGTCCTTGGCGACTTCCTGCGCCAGGGTGGTGACGTGATACTTGGCGATGGCCGAGGCCACCGACGGTTTCTCGCCGAGATCGACCGCGTTGGCGGTGAAGCGACGCACCGATTCACAGGCATAGGTCTTGCCGCCGATGCGCGCCAGCGCTTCCTGCACGCCTTCGAATTCGCCGATGGAGATATTGAACTGGCGGCGCGTGACGGCATAGGCGCCGGTCAGACGCGCGTTGGCGATCGCATCGCCGGTCGAACCCGACGGCAACGAAATCGCACGGCCCGCCGACAGGCATTCCATCAGCATGCGCCAGCCTTCGCCGATCATCTCGCGCCCGCCGATGATGGTGTCGAGCGGGACGAACACATCAGTGCCCCAGGTCGGTCCGTTCTGGAACGGCGCACTGGCCGGAAAGTGCCGGCGCCCGGTATGGCAGCCCGGCGTGTCGGTTGGAATCAGCGCACAGGTCACGCCCAATTCCGTTTCGCCGCCCAACAGGCCGTCCGGGTCGTACACCTTGAAGGCGAGCCCGAGCACGGTGGCCACCGGGGCGAGCGTGATATAGCGCTTGTCCCAGGTCAGTTTCATGCCGAGCACCTCTTCGCCGTTCCACTGACCCCGGCAGATGACGCCGCGATCGGGGATCGCGCCGGCATCGGAGCCGGCGAACGGGCTGGTCAGGCCGAAGCAGGGGATTTCCTCGCCGGCCGCCAGGCGCGGCAGATAGTAGTCGCGCTGTGCATCGGTGCCGTAGTGCATGAGCAGTTCGGCCGGGCCGAGCGAGTTGGGCACCGCCACCACCGGCCCGACCGTGCCGCCGGCGGGGCCGGAACCGACCTTGGCCAGGACGCAGGAGTGCGCATAGGCAGAGAATTCGAGACCGCCATAGCGCTTGGGGATGATCATGCCCCAGAACTTGTTGTCCTTGATGTATTGCCAGGCCTCGGGCGGCAGGTCGGCGTCCTCGTGGGTGATTTTCCACTCATCGCACATGTCCAGCAGGGTCTGGACCGGCCCGTCCAGGAACGCCTGTTCCTCTTCCGACAGGCGCGCGGGCGGGATTTCCTCAAGCCGGCGCCAGTTCGGCATGCCGGAAAACAGTTCGCCCTCCCACCACACCGTGCCGGCGTCGAGTGCCGTGCGTTCGGTCGCTGACAAGGTCGGCAACACGCGTCGGAAAAGCTGCAGCGCGGGCCGGGTCAGGTACGGCTTGCGGATGGCACTGATGTGCAACGCTCCGAACACGACGATGAATAATGCCCACAATACAATTGCCGCCAGCGCGCCGGTGCTGGTGAGCGTGCAGGCGGCCAGCAGTATGCCGAGGGCGGCGGTCGCGGTGGCCCGGCCCGCGCCGGTGTAGGCGAGGGCGAGGAGGGCGGCGAGAAAGATGATGAGCCAGAGCAACGCGATCATGCCAGAGTCCCTGCGCCGGCGGCCGGCGCCCGAAAAGCGTTATTTTCGAGCATAGGCACGGCGCCGACGGTGGTGCAACTCAGGCTCGGGCATCGATTCGCCGCAGGAATGCATGCAGCCGTTCGGCAACGGCCGGGGCATCCTGCACGTGCAGCATATGGCCGCAGTGGGCGAGCGTGCGGTGTTCGATATCGGCAAAACAGGCCCGTCGGGCGGCACGTGTTTCGGCGTCGACGAACATCGTGGCCTGAGAGCGCCCGCCGTCGAGACAGAGCACCGGGCATTGCACATCGCGCCACAGCGCGCAGGCTTCGGCGGCGCGAAAACCATAGGGCATGCGGCGGTGGTGCGCGGGATCGATACCCAGGCACTGACGTCCGTCCCCGGTTGGCCGCAGCCAGGCGCTGGCAAGATAGTACAGCGCCGCGTCATCGAGCTCGGGGTAGCGGCGCGCGAGCCGGGCCGCGAAGTCCGCCACGCTGGCGTAGACACGCGGGTCTTGCGATGCGCAACCGGTGACGGTGTCCAGCCAGTCGCGATAGCGCGCCGGGCTGTTGTTCGGATCGCTGTCGGGGACGTTGAGACTGTCCAGCGCGACCAGGCCGGCCACACGCTCGGGCCGGGCGCCGGCATACAGGCTGGCGACCTGGCCGCCCATACTGTGGCCGATCAGCACCACGGGCCCGGTCACGCCGAGGGTATCCAGCAGCGTCTCGAGATCGGCCAGGTAATGCGGGAACCAGTAGGCGCCGGGCGTGGCCTCGCTCTCGCCGTGGCCACGCCAGTCGGGCGCGATGATGTCGCGATCGAGCGCATGCTCTGCTTCGAGTGCGGCCAGCAACGGTGCGAAGCCGGCCGAGTTGTCCATCAGCCCGTGCAGCAGCACCAGCGCCGGACCGCGTTGGGGCCCGATGCGCCGGTAGGCCTGGCGCCTGCCGGCCATGGTCTGTTGTGCCAGTGCCGCGAGAAATTCGCCGTGGGCGGCGAGTGTGGGCGGCTCGGAATCGGGCCTGTCGGTGGGGCGCATCGGTCGTCAGCCGCGCGGCATCGGCGGCTGGCGCCGCCTTGCGCCCTGGCGGGCAGGATTTGGCGCGCCGCCGCGCAGGCGGCGCGGTTCCCTGTCCAACAGTCGGGTGTCGTGCATGGGCAAAACCATCAGGCCCGGAATTTCGCCCATCCTCCCACGAATGCGAAGCGCTGTAGCGAAAGGCAGCAGTGCCTGGTGAGTGCCCGGGCCTGTCAATCGCTCCGTACGTGGCCGAACCGATGGTGCCGGACCCCCGGCATCGACCGCCGGGTCGGGCGCTACCGGACAGGGCGGTTCAGGAACGGGAAAGACGCGCTATGTCTACGTGATCGCGGCAAAAAATGCAGGATGTATGGGTCGATCAGCGTGCTAGACTCGTCGTTTTACCCAACACCACTCGGGCATGTCGCAAACCAAGACCACCGCGGGTTCCAGCGTTGTCTTCAAGGGACGGATGATGACGCTCTCCGTCCTCGAGATCCGGGAGGCCGACTGCGATCGCATCGCCGCTCTGGTGGACGAGCAGCTGGCCCGGGCGCCGGGGTTTTTTACGCGCCTGCCGGTGCTGCTGTCGTTGCCCGAGGCGGTGCCGGACCTCGGGCGCGTGGCCGAGATCATGACCACGGCGGACCTGGTGCTGGTCGGTGTTCTCGATCCGTCGCCGGCCGCGGCCGAAGCGGCCCGCGAGGCCGGGCTGGGCGTGATCACATCGCCGGCGCGCTCGGCCAGCGCGCCCGAGCGTCAGAGCAAGGCGTCCGAGGTGCCGGCGGCGCCGCGTCAATCCGGAACCAACGCGGCCGCGGCGCCCGAACCCGAAGCGGCGCCGCGCACCCCGACGCGCCTGATCACCAAGCCGATCCGCTCGGGCCAGCAGATCTACGCCCGCGGCGGCGACCTGGTGATCGCGACCTCGGTGTCGGAGGGCGCGGAAGTGTTGGCCGACGGCCATATTCATGTCTATGGCGCGCTGCGCGGGCGGGCGCTGGCCGGCGCGTCGGGCGACACCGAGGCGCGCATCTACTGCAAGCGCTTCGAACCGGATCTGGTCGCGATCGCCGGCTGCTACAAGGTCGCCGACGCGATGGACGAGGGGGTGCGGTCCAAACCGGTCCAGGTCCGGTTGGACAACGACAATTTGCTGATCGAACTTCAGGAGTAATCAGTGGCCAAGATCATCGTAGTCACGTCGGGCAAGGGCGGGGTCGGCAAGACCACGACCTCGGCCTCGTTCGCCGCCGGCCTTGCCATGCGGGGGCACAAGACGGTCGTGATCGATTTCGACGTCGGCCTGCGCAACCTCGACCTCATCATGGGATGCGAGCGCCGCGTGGTGTTCGATTTCGTCAACGTCATCAATGGCGAAGCCAACCTCAAGCAGGCATTGATCCGCGACAAGCGGATCGACAACCTGTGCATCCTGGCGGCGTCCCAGACCCGCGACAAGGACGCGCTCAACGAGGAAGGCGTCGAGCGCACGCTGAACAAGCTGTCCGAGGATTTCGATTACATCGTCTGCGATTCGCCGGCCGGCATCGAGAAGGGCGCGCTGATGGCGATGTACTTCGCCGACGAAGCGCTGGTGGTGACCAATCCGGAAGTGTCCTCGGTGCGCGATTCCGACCGCGTGCTTGGCATGTTGTCGTCCAAGACCAAGCGCTCGATAGACGGCCGCGAGCCGGTGCGCGAACATCTGGTGGTGACGCGTTATGCGCCGGACCGGGTCGGCAAGGGCGAAATGCTCTCGCTGGACGATGTCGGCGATATCCTGGCCATACCGTTGCTGGGCGTGGTGCCGGAATCCGAGACCGTGCTCAATGCCTCCAACTCGGGTATGCCGGTGGTGCTGGAGGACAACGCCGACGCCGGCGGTGCGTACATGGACATGGTGGCGCGTTTCCTCGGTGAGGATCGGCCGCTGCGTTTCACCCAGGCCAAGAAAGGCTTCTTCGACCGACTGATGGGGAGATAAACCATGGGTTGGCTAGACGTTTTCCGTTCTAACGAGAAGAAGGGCTCGGCCAAGATGGCCAAGGAGCGCCTGCAAGTCGTGGTCGCCCATCGGCGGACCGGGCGCGGGGATCAGCCGGCCTATTTCCCGCAGCTGCAGCAGGATCTGCTGGCCGTGCTGCGCAAGTACGTCGAGGTGGGCGAGGACGCGGTCCAGATGGAGATCGAGCGCGAGGGCGACCTCGAAGTGCTCGAGCTCAACATCACGCTGCCCGAAGCTAAACATTGATCGATGGCACGATTGCAGATACACATGATAGGCCAACAATGATCTGAACCCGGGGAGCTGCCATGACCGATCGAGAACAAGTCTTCGACTATGTGATCGTCGGTGGCGGCTCCGCGGGCTGCGTGCTCGCCAATCGGCTCTCGGCCGACGAGCGCATATCCGTTGCCGTGCTGGAGGCCGGCCCGCGCGACTGGAACCCGCTCATCCATATTCCGATCGGCATCATCGGCCTGATGTGGTCGAAGATGTTCAACTGGGCCTACTACACCGCGCCGCAGACGCGGCTGGCCAACCGGCGGCTGTTCTGGCCGCGCGGCAAGACGCTGGGCGGTTCGAGCGCGGTCAATGCCATGTGCTATACGCGTGGCAACGCCGCCGACTACGATCGCTGGGCCGCGGACGGCAACGAGGGCTGGGGTTATCGCGACATGCTGGCCTACTTCCGCAAGTCGGAGGGCTTCGAGGGCGGCGCGAACGAATACCACGGCGATGCCGGCGGTTACCGCGTCAGCCGCGGCCGGCACAACAATCCCCTCAACGAGAAATTCATCGCCGCCGCCCGGGCCTGCGGCTATCCGCGCAATGACGACTTCGGCGGCGCCACGGATGTCGGCGTGGGGCTGTACAACGTGGCCCAGGACAACGGCCGCCGCTGCTCCAACGCCGATGCCTTCCTGCATCCGGTCGCGCATCGCAAGAATCTGACCGTGATCACCCGGGCACGGGCCACGCGTGTGACCTTCGAAGGCCGGCGCGCCACCGGCGTGGTCTATCGCCGGGGGTGGTTCGGCGGGCCGCGCACGCTCGGGGCGCGGCGGGAGGTGCTGCTGTGCGGCGGTGCGATCAACTCGCCGCAACTGCTACTGCTGTCGGGCGTGGGCCCGCGCGACCAGATCGAACCGCACGGCATCCAATTGCACCACGAACTGCCGGGTGTCGGGCGCAATCTTCAGGATCATCTGGACATCAGCGTGATCGACCGCGAGAAGACCACGCTCAGCCTGCGTCTTGACGCAAAGTTCGTCTTCCTCGAGGCGCCGGTGGCGCTGTGGGACTATCTGCGTCATGGGCGTGGCTGGCTGACCAGCAACGTGGCCGAGTCCGGCGGTTTCATCAGCAGCAGCGACGATCCGACGCTGGGCGATCTGCAACTGCATTTCATCCCGACCATCGAGCAGGATCACGGTCATCGGATGCGGAATACGATTCGCTATCATGGCTACACGCTGCGCATCTGCGACCTGCGGCCCGGGTCGCGCGGTCATATCGGGCTGGCCAGCGCCGACCCCGGGGCCGATCCCTATATCGATCCGAATTATCTCGACGATCCGCACGATCTGGCGCAGCTGGTCAAAGCCGTGAAGATCGGGCGGCGCATCATGCGCAGCCCGCCGTTGGCCGGGCACCGGGATACCGAGCTCGAACCCGGCGAGCAGATCCAGGACGAGGCGGCCATCGAAGACTATATCCGGCGCCGCGCCGAGACCATCTACCACCCGGTCGGCACCTGCAAGATGGGCACGGGCGAGGACGCCGTGGTCGATGCGCGCCTGCGCGTGCACGGGCTGGACGCCCTGCGCGTGGTCGATGCCTCGATCATGCCGACCATCGTCGGCGGCAATACCAATGCCCCGACCACGGCGATAGCGGAAAAAGCGGCCGATATGATCATCGCCGACCGCGACGCATCGCCCGGCTGATCAGACCGGCCGGGCGGCCAGCGTCGCCGCGCTTGCGATGAATGCCGCCAGGCCCGGATTGTCGTCATCGTGCCGCCAGTACAGCCCCTGCTCGATCGACGGCGAGTGCTCGATCGCGGCGAACACCACATCGTCCAGACGCAGGCGTGCGAGCGAAGCGGGCACCAGCGCAACGCCGAGCCCCTCCGCGACCAGGCTGACGATGGTCTGCTGCAGGTGCGTCTCCAGACGGATGCGCGGGGCGAAACCATGCGCTGAACAGCACGCCAGCACGGCTTCGTGCAGGCTGGGCGCGGTCGTGCGGGGCAGCGTCACGAAGGGTTCGCCGGCCAGCCGACGCACGTCGACCGTGGCCCCGCCGGCCAACGCGTGGTCGGCCGGGAGCACGGCGCATAACGGTTCGTGGACCAGCGGCTTGTAATCGAGGGGGGCGGGGCGGCCCATCGGCATGCCGAGCCCCACATCGATGCGCTGTTCCAGCAGGGCCTGCTCGGTGTCACGGGGGAGCATCTCTTCCAGGCTGAGCGTAATGCGCGGATGGGCATCGCTGAAACGCCGAACCAGGCGCGGCAACAGACTGAAGGCGGCATACATGGCAAAGCCGAGTCTCAGGGTACCCGTGGCCCCGGCCGCCGTGGCGCGTGCGGACTCGCCCGCGCGTTCGGCATCGGCGAGCAGGCGCACGGCATGCCGGTAGTAATCGGCCCCGGCCGGGGTGAGTTCGACATGGCGCGAATGGCGTGTGAAAAGCGGTACCGACAGCTTCGCCTCCAGGGCCGCGATCTGCCGGGACAGCGGTGGCTGTGTAATATGCAGGCGTTCGGCGGCCCGACCGAAATGCAATGTCTCGGCAAGCACGACGAAGTAACGCAGTTGACGGAAATCCACGATCGATACCAGATTGGCATGGATTCAAAGGGTAAATGATATTAGACGGTATCGATCGGTCGCCGTAGTCTTGCTGGCCTGATTCCCGTGGACGAGATGCGCTCGTGTCGTCGGTCACTCACGTGCTTCTGCCGATCTTTGGCCTGATTCTGGCGGGCTATGTCTGTCGGCGCACATCACGTCTGGGTGCCACGGCCGCCGCCGAGCTCAACAAGTTCGTGGTCTGGCTCTGTCTGCCGGCGCTGCTGTTCCAGGCGACCGCCACTGCCGACTGGGCCGAGATCTGGCATCCGCGTTTTGTCGCGGTCTGTACGCTCGCCACGCTGGGCATGTTCGTGGCGACGCTGGCCTGGCGCTGGCGTTCGCCGCGACATCTCGTGGATGCCAGTATCGATGGCCTGAGTGCGGCCTATGCCAACACCGGCTATATCGGCATTCCCTTGTGCGTGCTGATACTTGGCAAGCACGGACTGGTGCCCGCGCTGATCGCCACACTTATTGTGGTCTGTGTGTTATTCGCAATCGCGGTGGTATGCGTCGAGGTCGGCCTGCAGGCGGAGAAGACGCTGCATCATGCGATCGCCAAGGTTGTGCTCGCCCTGGCCAGGAATCCGCTGGTGGTCGCGCCCGTGATCGGCGGCCTCTGGGCCGTCAGCGGCCTGGCACTGCCACAGCCGGCCGACAAGTTCCTGCATCTGCTGGGCGCCGCAACCACGCCGTGCGCGCTGGTCTCACTCGGAGCCTTTCTGGCGGCCCGGCCGGCCGGCAGCGGGCGGGGTGCATTCACCCTAAGCGCCCTCAAGCTGATCGTGCATCCGGTGATCACCTGGGTTCTGGCGGTGTGGGTCTTTCATCTGCCGCCGCTGTGGGCGAATGCGGCGCTGTTGCTGGCGGCGTTGCCGACCGGGACCGGCCCGTACATGCTGGCCGAGTTCTATCAACGGGAGGCGTCGGTGGTTTCCGGCACCATTCTCTATTCGACGCTGGGCTCGCTGGCCACGCTCTCGGCCTGCCTGTACCTCATCCGGTCGTAAGCGCGATGGCGCCGGCTGATCCGGTGGCTTCGTTCTTTAAGACGTTCATCCACAGCTTTCCTGGATGACACAGATGGCGGTTGTGTCGTTGTGCTCTGACGAATACCCGGGGCGAGGAAACGCTCGTGCTTTGTTCATGGCCGCTGAAGGCGGATGATGCTGTAAAAATCCCGTGCTACTCAGCCGGCCATGGGCGCCTCGATTCCGCTATATCGGGAAAGCTCAACCGCATCTGTGTCGATCTGCGTGTATCTGCGGATGGTTTCAAAGAACGCTGCGACGATTCGAAAAGCCATTGGCGCCACGTTCTCGCTACGTCATGAAAGGTCTGCCGCCAATCTGTGTCATCTGTGGATCGATTCAAGGGCTGACGACTCCATAGGTCGAGTTGCCCGAAAAGCCGGAATCGAAGCGCGTGTCCGGTCAGGGTTTATGAGTCCCGGAGCTCCTTGCGCAGGATCTTGCCGACGTTGGATTTCGGTAGTTCGTCGAGGAACACGACCTGCTTGGGCACCTTGTAGCCGGTCAACTCCTGGCGGCAGAACTCGATGAGTTCGTCCTCGGTGAGGCTGTCGTCGCGCTTGACCACGAACACCTTGACCACTTCGCCGGATTTTTCGTCCTCGACGCCCACGCAGGCGGCTTCCAACACTTTTGGATGCGAGGCGACGACATCCTCGATCTCGTTGGGATAGACGTTGAAGCCGGACACGAGAATCATGTCCTTCTTGCGATCGACGATGTAGAGGAATCCCTTGTCGTCGAACTGGGCGATGTCACCCGTACGCAGGTAGCCGTCGGCAAAGAAGGTCTTGTCGTTCTCCTCGGGCTTGTTCCAGTAGCCCGCCATCACCTGGGGCCCGTAGACGCAGAGTTCGCCGGGCTGGCCGGGCTCGACTTCGTCGCCGTTTTCATTCCGGATGGAGATGTCGGTCGAGGGGATCGGCAGCCCGATCGAGCCGTTGTAGCTTTCCAGGTTCAGCGGGTTGATCGATACCGCAGGCGAGGCTTCGGTCAGGCCGTAGGCCTCGATCAGCGCCACGCCCGTGATTTTCTGCCATTTCTCGGCCACTGCCTTCTGGACCGCCGCGCCGCCGCCGAGCGTGATCTTCAGAGCCGAAAAATCGAGCTTGGCGAAGTCGGCGTTGTTCACCAGCGCGTTGAACAGGGTATTCACGCCGGTGAATGCGGTCGGCCTGTGCTTGTCGAATTCCTTGACCAGCGCCGGAATATCGCGCGGGTTGGTGATCAGCACGTTCTTGCCGCCCTGCTGAAGAAAGACCAGGCAGTTGGCCGTCAACGCAAACACATGATAGAGCGGCAGCGGCGTGATGATGAGCTCGCGGCCCTTTTCGGTCCAGGGGTCGAGCCAGGCCTGGGCCTGCTCGATATTGGCCACCATGTTGCGATGCGTCAGGATCGCGCCCTTGGCCAGCCCGGTGGTCCCGCCGGTGTATTGCAGAAAGGCGATGTCGTTGGGCTCGACCGCGACCGGCTTCATCGATTGCTTGGCGCCGCCCGACAACGCCGTGTTGAGCGTGATCGCGCCCGGCAGCTGGAACGCCGGCACCATGCGCTTGACGTGCTTGACGACGAAATTGACCAGCGTGCGCTTGATCGTCGGCAGGCAGTCCCCGACCTGGGTGGTGATGACCGTTTCCAGTGGCACCTTGTCGACCACTTTCTCGAGTGTGGCCGCGAAATTCTCCACGATCACGATGGCCCGGACGCCGGCGTCTGACAGCTGGTGTTCGAGCTCGCGCGCCGTGTACAGCGGGTTGACGTTGACCGCGACCATGCCGGCCCGAAGAATGCCGAACAGCACGATCGGGTACTGCAGCAGGTTCGGCATCATGATGGCGACGCGGTCGCCCTTGGCGAACCCGAGATCGTGCTGCAGATAGGCCGCGAAATGCCGGGATTGAGCCTCGATCTCGCGATAGCTCATCTCGACGTCCATGTTCGAGAAGGCAGGCGCGTCGCCGAATTCGCGACAACTGTCCTCGATGACATCGACGAGCGTGCGGTTAACGTCGAGCTGAATTTCGGCGGGCACCCCGTCCGGGTATTGCTCTAGCCAGGTCTTGTCCACGGTCTCTCCTCTAGGGCCTGTTGCCATTTCGTCCGCGTCCGCGCCAAGTGCTGTTCTGCGGCAAGACGGCGCCACGACTGCGGCGTAGTAAGTCTACGCGAGCGAGCTGTAACGCTGGGTTGTGGTCGTGTTGTCAAACATGGGGCGCTTGTGCCTTCGGCTTGGGCCGCCCATGAAATCAATCAGGGCGTCGATACCGCGTTGCGCGTCTTGTGTCGGCCGATTTGCGGTCTCCAAACGCGGCACGTGCACGAAACGGCAACAGGCCCTGAACAAATCGTTGTCGTGGACGCGTACCGGCGAAAATTGATGTTGTCATGTCTGGCCTCGCGCCGTCGCATGCTGGCGTGGCTCAGGCGGTGTCCGCCAGTGTGCCATCTGCGCTTTCGCTTTCGCTTTCGCTTTCGCTTTCGCGTTCGGCGTGGAGCTGCAATGCCATGTCGCGCAGCGAACGATCGCGGTAGACGGATTGTCCGGCCTGTTCGATCTTTCCGAGGAGCGTGTCGATGGCCCGGGCTGCGTTGGCGTCGCGCGGCTGGGCGCGTGCCGAGGGATCGCCCGCCCGCACGATCTCCAGCACCCGAGCCAACCGGACCTCGGCGATATCACGGCGCGGCAGCAGTGTCGTGCCGAGCTCGCCCGCTTCGATGAAAAGCCCGCCGGTGACGAGCTGGTCGGCGATGTCCTGGATATGATCGGGCGCGGTGCGCAGCGTACGGGCCAGCGCCGATGTCGTCCAAGGCATGCCGCCCCGCATGAAGCGATCGGCCACGAGGGTCGTGATCAGCAAGGCCAGGCGCTCGCGCTCGGCCGCCCCCAGCCGGGGCGGATAGTCGCCCCGGGTAAGCCGTTCGTTGTGCTGGAGCAGGAACGCCACCCGGCAGCCCAGCAGCAGGATCATCCAGGATACATAGAGCCAGATCAGCAACAGGATCAGGATCGCGAAGCTCGAATAGATCGCATTGACATTGCCGGCGTTGCGGGCGAACAAAGCGAAGCCGAGGCTGGCGGTCTGCCAGAGTACGCCGGCGAAGATGCCGCCGCCGAGGGCCGGCAGCAGCCGGACCCGGGTATTCGGTATGAACTTGAACAATACCGTGAAGCCGATGCCGTAGAGCACGTAGGGCAGAATGCGCCCGGCCAGGTACAACGCCGCGCCGAACGGCTCGATCGATGTCAGCCAGCCGACGGTGCTGTTCGAACTCACGGTGGCGGTCATGCTGGCTGCGGCGAGAATCACCAGTGGCCCCGCGACCAGTACACTGATGTATTCGGTCACCCGGCGGCCGATCGAGCGGGGCTTGCGCACGTGCCAGATATAGTTGCAGCCGGCCTCGACCTTCTGGATCAGCGAAACGACCGAATAGATCAGCGTGACCATGCCGATCGCGCCCAGTACGCCGACCTGGACGTTCTGCACGAAGTCCACGATCTTGTCGATGATCTGGCCGCTGCCGGCGCCGAGTGGCGACAGGAAGCGCTGCAGCACCGGCCGCAGGGCATTATCGACACCAAAGGCCTTGAGCAGGGAGAACGCCAGCGCCAGTAGCGGGACCAGCGACACCAGCGTGGTATAGACCAGCCCCATGGCGCGCATGGTGATCTCGCCGTTGCGGAAATCCTCGATCAGCGTCAGCAGGATACGTACGGCGACGAGCGCCCAGCGGCGCGGCCCATGCAGACGCTCGAGCTCGGGCTGCCAGACGATGGCGTCGAACCGGCGGCCCAAGGCTCCCACCCATCCCATGTGCGACTCGCTTGAAAAACGCGTGGGCCCATTGTAACCATCAATCGTCGTCGACAGACGTCGCTACAACAGGAGGCGCCGTGAACCACCCATCCGCGGTATCGGATCCGGTCGAGCGCGTGGACCGCCGGCCCAGCGTCGGCGAAGGGCCGGGCGCTTTGGCAACGGCGGACGCCCGGTGGCCGGATATCGGCGCTGCGGCGGCCGAACTGCTGCGCGTGCTGGCTTGTCACCCGGCCGCGGCCCTGCGTATCGAAGCCCGGTTTGGCGTGCGATTGACCCTGGCCCTGCTGGGGCGCGGCGGCCCGGGCCCCACGGCGGATGACCCGCGCTTTGCTCATCCGGCCTGGCGGGCCAGCCCCGTATTCGGCCGCGTGGCCCGTCTTTATCTGGTGCTGGCACAGACATTGCGCGAGTTGGTGGGCGTGGCCGGGTTGCCGGAAGTCCGCCGCCGCCAGCTGTCGTTCGCGGTCGAGCACCTGATCGCCGCCCTGTCGCCGGCCAATCTGTGTCTGACCCATCCGGGCTTTTACGACAACCTGCTTGCCACGCGCGGCCGCTCGGCGCTGACCGGGCTGTATCAGTTGCTGCGCGATCTGCGCGACAACCGCGGGCTGCCGCGCCAGGTCGATCGGGAGGCCTTTACCCTGGGCGCCGACATCGCAGCCACGCCGGGCGCCGTGATCTATCGTGACGAGATCTGCGAGTTGATCCAGTACACGCCGCATACGGGACAGGTCGATGCATCGGCGATCCTGCTGATCGGGCCGCAGATCAACAAATACTACGTGCTGGACCTGAGCCCGGAGAACAGTCTGGTGCGCCACGCGCTGGTCAGCGGGCAGCAGGTTTTCGTGGTCTCGTGGCGCAACCCGACGGCGGCACAGCGCCGCTGGGGCTTGGCCGATTACGTCGAGGCCACGACGCAGGCCGTCGAAATCGTCTGGCGCGTAACCGGCCGGTATCCGGTCAAGCTGGCCGGGGCCTGTGCCGGCGGGCTGACGGCCGCGGCCGCGGCGGCACGCTTGGCGGCCGCGGGAGACGGCGAGCGGATCGCCTGCCTGTCGCTGTTCGTGACCCTGCTCGAATCGCCGCACAGTCTGGCCGATGTGCCCGCGGGCCAAGACGAGACCCTTGCGCGCGCGTTGTCGCGTGTGACCGGCGACGGCGTCGTCGAGGGCGCGGCCCTGGCGCGTGCCTTTGCCTGGCAACGGCCGGATGCATTGGTATGGCGCTTCGTCACGCATAACTACGTGCTCGGCGAGACACCGCCAGCGTCCGACATCCTGTACTGGAACAGCGACACCACGCGTCTGCCCGCGCGTCTGCACGCCGATCTGCTCGGCATCTATCGCGACGATCAGCTGCGCACCACCGACGGACTGCGGCTCGGCAAACAGCGGATCGATTTTTCGGCTATCGAGCAGGATGTGTTCGTGGTGGCCGGCGCCGCCGACCATATCGCCCCGTGGCAGGCCTGCTACCGCTCGATGCAGATGTTCCGCGGCCGCCGCCGGTTCGTGCTCGGCGCCGGTGGCCATGCCCAGGCCATCGTATCTCCGCCGGCCTCGAAAACAGCGCATGCGGCCCGGGGCTTCTGGGTCAACGACAATCACGAACTCGCGCCGGCCGAGTGGCGCCGCGGTGCGCGTGCCGCCGGGACGTCCTGGTGGCCCGACTGGATCGACTGGTGTCGTGCGCACGGCGGTCCGACGGTGCCCGCTCCGGAGGTTTTCGGCAATGACGACTTCGAGCCCATCGAGAGCGCGCCCGGCCGTTATGTGCGCCAACGCTGACACGTGTCGTATCGACACTTTTCATATTGGCGGCGACGCGATGGTCGTCGCCCGTACGGCCGGCCGCGGGCCGCCGCTTCTGATCTGCAACGATTTTCTTGCCGATTATCGCGTTGTGCAGTCATTCTGCGATGCGCTGTCGCGCGCCACCATTCGTTTCGACGGGCCGGGTATCGGCGGCACGCCGGGCACGCCGCGAATGGCGCGCATGGCCGGTCTGGCGGCTCGGGCGGCCCGCTTGTGCGATGTGCTGGAACACGATGTCGTCGACGTGCTCGGCATAGGCTGGGGTGGCCTGCTGGCGCAGCGCCTGGCGCGGGATCATGGCGCGCGGGTCCGGCGCCTGGTGCTGGTGGCGACTTCGATTGGTCCGCTCATGTTGCCCGGCCGCGCGGCCAGCCTGTGGCGTCTGGCCTGGCCCGGCGGCCCGGGGCGGGCCGTGGCCGATGGGCGCGACGTGCGT
>NZ_JBQDYE010000037.1:0-41048 GCF_052044155.1 Salinisphaera sp. SWV1 | reverse complement strand
CTGGTACGCCTCGGCCGATTCCATCCTGCGCAAAATCGAACGACTATGTGAACGAATTTCCGTTACAGGACACTAGGGTCTGTTGCCGTTTCGTACACGTGCCGCGTTGGAGACCGCAAATCGTGTCCGGCAAGGCGCGAGTCTGGGTCGTGGCGCGCCACGACCCAGACTCGCAACGCCGCCGGGCGCCCCTAGTAAATTTTTTGGGCGGCCCAACCCTTCGGGACAAGTGCCCAATATATCAACAATACGACGGCAATCCAGCGTTGTAGCCCTCTCACGTAGAACGACTACGCCACGTTCGCTACGCCTCGTCTTGCCGCAAAACAGCGCTTGGCGCGGACGCGTACGAAACGACAACAGGCCCTAGCCTTGCCGGCGAAACGCTCACGGGGCGCGAGTCGGGGGGTGAAAGCGATCGATACCGGGCAGCACGCCACAGGCATGCGACGCCAGTTCCTCGGCCGAGCCGAAGTTGCCCGCCAGTCGATGGGTGCGCGTGGCAAGCAATACGGGACCGGCGCCGTTGACCGCGGTCAGCGCCATGCCGTAGTCGCCCATATGCTGGCGCGCATGGTCGTGGTCGGCCAACAGCCGCACCGCACTCTCGCGCTCGAGCCGGTGGATCGAAACCCGGCGGGCGATGTAGCGATGTCCGCGCAACGGCTGCGGCAGGGCGGCCCAGTGCCGGCCGATCCGGTCCGCCATGGCGGTGAGCCGCTGCTTGACCACCGGATCGATACAGGAGATATGGATGTGCAGTTGGTTCTGGGTCCGCCCGTGGCGCGAGTTCAGGGCCAGCAGGATGTCATCGTCGGGGATCGGGTGTCCGAAGCGCCGGGCCATGATGCCCCGGCGCCGCCATGCCTCGGCGAAATAATGGGGCGAGCCGGGGGCGAGTACGGCCGGGCTTTCGATTCCGGTCACGCGCCGGGTTGGAATCAGCAGATACTGCAGCGGCCCCACGAGATCCTTGAGCAGCGCATAGCCGCCCGCGGTATCGACGCGCGCGCAGGGTCCGGTGCCATGATCAGCCCGGGCGGCGGGTACGCACTTGTCATGCACGATGTGCCAGAGCGCATTGGGATCGTGCGCGCAGGCGGTGCCCGCGGCGATCATGCCCGACAGGCCGATCGCGGCCAGTAGCACAAGTGCGACGCGTGGGCGTGAAGGGCGCATGACGTTCCACGGCGGATCGAGGTCACCGAGCTTAGCGCAAGTGCCATCCGTGTAGCACGGGATGCGTACGCGCCATGTTGCGTGCATGATGCATTCAGTTACTCAGGGCCTGGAGGCCGGACATGGCTTTGACGGTTGGTCGGCCTTGCAGGCAAGGCTGCCGCTGATTCCGGGCCCTCGAGTGCGCCGGCGTGCCGCGGCGTTTGTCGTGCCTCGCGTCGCTCACGGCCGCCCGGGTGATCGGCGTCGCCGCGATCTTGCTATCGAATCGAATCATCCAATGGAGTGACCATGGAATACCGCACACTCGGTCTGACCGAACTCAAGACCGCCCCGCTGATTTTCGGCGGTAACGTGTTCGGCTGGACGCTGAACGAAAAAGACAGCTTCGACATGATCGATGCCTGGCTGGATGCGGGCTTCAACATGATCGATACCGCCGATGTCTATTCGAAGTGGGCCGAGGGCCACGCCGGCGGAGAATCGGAACGCCTGCTGGGGCGTTATTTCGCCGAACGCGGCAATCGCGATCGCATCGTGCTGGCGAGCAAGGTGGGCATGGAGATGCCCGGTCAGGGCCAGGGGCTGTCGCGCGACTGGATCACCACGGCGATCGAGAACTCGCTGCGGCGCCTGAATACCGATTATCTCGATCTTTACTTCGCCCATACCCACGATGACAGCACGCCGATCCACGAAACCATGGCGGCTTTCGATCGGTTGATCGACGACGGCAAGGTTCGCAACATCGGGGCATCCAACTACGATGGCTCGCGCCTGGTCTCGGCGCTGGGCGCGGCCCGCGATCTGGAGGTGCCGCGCTATGAAGTGCTGCAGCCGTTCTACAATCTTTACGACCGCTTCGATTTCGAGAATGATCTGGCCGAGATCTGCCGCGAGCACGAGCTCGGTGTAACACCGTACTTCGCGCTGGCCAGCGGTTTCCTGACCGGCAAGTATCGCAGCCGCACCGACGCCGAAGGCCGTGCGCGGGCGCCGTTCGTGGACAAATACTTCGACGCGCGCGGCATGCGCATTCTCGATGCGCTGGACGCGGTCGCCGCGCGCTACGAGACCACGCCGGCCGCGATCTCGCTGGCCTGGCTGATCCAGCGGCCGAGCGTGACCGCGCCGATCGTGTCCGCGACGTCGATGTCCCAGTTCGACCAGCTCGTTGCCGCCACCTCGATCACACTCGACGAACAGGCCCTCGCCACGCTGGATGAAGCGAGCACCACCGCGCCCGAAGAGCGCGAATAATCGACCCACGGCCGGTCGCGTCGCGCCGACGGCGCGGCCGGCTATCCATCAGTCAATGCTCAGGAGGACGAGATGAGCGATTTCAAGCATTCCGGGCCACGCCTGGACCGCATGGGATTCGGCGGCGCGCCGTTGGGCGACATGTTCGCCCATTCCGACGACGACCGCGCCCGCGAGACCCTGGCCACTGCCTGGGATCATGGTATCCGGTATTACGATACCGCCCCGCATTACGGCGCCGGCCTGTCGGAGCAGCGCTTCGGCTCGTTCCTGGCGCGCCGGCCGCGTTCCGAGTACGTGTTGTCGACCAAGGTCGGGCGTGTGCTCGAGCCCGCCGACGCGCCCGAGGCCACCGGCCCGTTCGTGGGCGGGCTGTATTTCAAGCGCCGTATGGATTATTCCTACGACGGCGCCAGGCAGGCCGTGCACGACAGCCTCCAGCGCCTGGGCGTAGGCTATCTGGATATCGTCTATATCCACGACCTGTCGCCGGACGCGCTCGGCGATGCCTGGACCGAGCATTTTGCCACCGCGATGTCGGGCGCGGCGGTCGCCCTGACGGAAATGCGCGACCAGGGGCTCATCCATGGCTGGGGCCTGGGCGTGAACACCATCGAGCCGTGTCTGCGCACGCTGGACGAAGCGGACCCGGATATCTTTCTGTTGGCCACCCAGTACCATTTGTTGAACACGGCCGGTGCCGACGATCTGTTCCCGCGTTGTCTGGAGCGGGATGTCAGCGTGGTGGTCGGGGCGCCGTTCGGCTCGGGATTGCTCGCCGGCGGCGATCATTATCTGTACGAAAAGGCCGCCGCCGAGCCGGTCCGTATTCGCGATCGCATGGCCGCGATCTGTGCGGCGCACGATGTCGACCTGAAGGCGGCGGCGCTGCAGTTCGCGGCCGCGCACCCGGCGGTGGATTCGATCATCCCGGGCGCGAGCAAGCCCGAACGCATTCCCCAGAACAAGGCGTTGTTCGAGGCCGATATCCCCGCCGAGCTCTGGGCCGGGTTCAAGCGCGAGGGACTGTTGCCGGAATCGGCGCACGTGCCGGACTAGGGCCGCTTTCGCGTCTTGAATGCCGCCTACCGGGCCGGCCCGATCAGCCCGATCGGGCCGCTTTTTTCTGACCGGCGGGGTGCTGGCGATGGAATGGGCGGGCTATAGTGCCACCATCATTCAGATCATGATTGGTTTCATGCACAACCAATTTCGGCGCTGTCTTCGTCTCGTCTGCGCCGCGGGGTTCGTGGCTGTTGCGCTTGCCGGCAGCGGGGTCGCCGGCGCCGCCAGCGCGAATGCTTCCGGCATTGCCGCCAGTGCGCTGGACGTCACCGCACCGCCCACCACGCAGGCCGCCCTGGCAAAAGCCAAACCGGTGACCGCCCGGCACGCCATGGTGGTGACCGCACAGCATCTGGCCACGCGCGTCGGCGTGAAGGTGCTGGCCGATGGCGGCAATGCGGTCGATGCCGCCGTGGCCGTGGGCTATGCACTGGCCGTGGTACACCCCTGCTGCGGCAACATCGGTGGCGGCGGTTTCATGGTGCTGCATCTGGCCGGTTCGACCGGTCACCCGGCCCGGAATCTGTTCCTCGATTTCCGCGAGAAAGCGCCCGAAAAAGCGACGCCTACGCTGTTCCAGGATGCCCACGGCAACGTGGTCAAGGGCCGCAGCACGAAGACCTATCTCGGCACCGGCGTGCCCGGCACGGTGATGGGGCTGGAGCAGGCCCGACGTCGTTTCGGCACGATGAGCCGCCAGCGGCTGATGGCGCCGGCGATCAAGCTGGCGCGCCAGGGCTTTACGCTCGAACAGGGCGACGTCAATATCCTGCACGAACGCAGCGACGATTTCGCTGACCAGCCCAATGTGGCGAAGATATTCCTGAACCATGGCCAGCCCTATCAGGTGGGCGATACGCTGAAGCAGCCACAACTGGCGCACACGTTGTCGCTGATCTCGAAGCGGGGCACGAAAGCCTTCTACCAGGGCCCCATAGCGAAGGCGGTGGTCAAGGCCAGCAAGGCCCATGGCGGTATCCTCACCATGCAGGATTTTGCCGATTACACCGCCCCCTGGGGTAAGCCGGTCACCTGTGGCTACGAGGGCTATACCGTGGTTTCAACGCCGCCGCCAAGCTCGGGCGGCACCACGATCTGCGAGATTCTCGGCATTCTGGACCCGTTGCCGCTGAAAAAATGGGGCTACGGCTCGGTCAAGACCTCGCATTATCTGATCGAGGCCGAACGGCGTGCCTTCGCCGACCGCAATACCTATCTCGGCGATCCGGCGTTCGTCGACAACCCGATCGGCAAACTGCTGTCCGCCGATCACCTGAATCGTCTACGTGGCGACATCGACCCGGACAAGGCAACGCCGTCGTCACGGATCCACGGCAGCCTTGGCCCGCGCGAGGGCCAGCACACCACGCAGTACTCGGTGGTCGATGCCAAGGGCGATGCGGTGAGCGTGACCTACACCATCAATTATCTGTTCGGCAACGGTCATATCGCCGGCAACACCGGATTCTTCCTCAACAACGAAATGGACGACTTCACCGCCAAGCCGGGCGTGCCCAACTCCTTCGGCCTGGTGCAGGGCAAGGCGAATCAGGTCGAGGGCGGCAAGCGGCCGCTGTCGTCGATGTCGCCGTCCCTGGTGCTCAAGAACGGCAACCTGTTCATGGTGACCGGCAGCCCGGGCGGCTCGACCATCATCTCGACCACGCTCGAGAGCATGCTCAACGTGATTGATTTCGGCATGAACATCCAGCAGGCAGTCGACGCGCCGCGAATCCACAATCAATGGTTGCCGGATCACACCAAGGTCGAGCCGGGCTATCTGACCGATGCGGTGAAACAGAAACTGGAAGCCATGGGGCACAGCTTCGACGTGGTGCGCTCCTGGGGCGCCGATGAGGCGATCCGGCGACGCCCGGACGGATCGCTCGAAGGCGCCAACGATCGCCGGCGCCCGGCGGGCCTGGCGGCCGGGTACTGATCCGGCGCGTGTCGCCCGGCGAGCCGGCGGTGCTCGACCACGGCCGTTGGCCGTGGCCGGGCTCACCACATCAGGTCGTCGGGGACTTCATATCCGGCGTAGGGATCGTCCGGATCGGTCGGGCGCTTGTCGGCTTCGGTGATGCGCGATACCGCCTTCGGGACCAGCGCCTCCAGGCGCTCGGCGGTCTCGACGTCGACCAGTGAGGTCTGGCCGTCGTAGCGCACGATGGCCAGCCGGCCGTCGGCCAGCCGGCGACGCTGGTCGCGACTGACCGGCAGGCGGCGGATCTTGCCCTTGACGGTATAGCTGTAGGGCGGCTCGTCGGCTTCCGGCGCCTCGATGGCGATGCGGTGCTCGTTGATGATCTGGATCACCTGGCGCTTGCGTTCGCGCTGCTGGCGCTCCGCGTTGGCCACTTCGGCGCGCTTGCGGTCGGCTTCGCGCTTCGCGGCGGCCGCGGCCTCGACTTCCTTCGACAGTTTGCGCTGTTCCTCATCGCCGGCGCTGCCTGCCCGGCGTGCCGCCTTGTTGCGACGCGCCTTGTCGTGGCGTGCCTTTTTGGCCTGTTTCGGCTTGGCGATACCGGCCTTGAGCAGCTGGTCCTGTAGCGACTGACCCATGATGATGCGTCGATTGCGGTAGATCGGGGACTATTCTAGGGCCTGTCGTCGTCTCATGCGACGTCGAGTTAACGGACGTTAACGGACCGGGGCGGGTTGCGGCGCCACGGCTCACCCATGGTCGCCGCTACCAATCGATGTCGCAGCAGACGACCTGCGTGGGCGGGTTGCCGCGCGCGATCGAGAGCGTGACACACATGTAGGCGCCCGTGCTCGACAAATAGGGGCGCGAGGTCTGCAGGCGGTGCGGTTCGGCCATGGCGGCGCGGAAATACTGGCGTCGATACCAGGTGCCACCCGAGGTGTCGGTGATCGGACCGGCATGGAGGATGCGGCGCGTACGCAATGAACGACCGACGACATGCATGGTCTGTTCGCCGCGCTCGTTGAGAATATAAAAGCGCGCGGCGCGCGGCATGGTCATCAGCTGGCGCGCGGCGGCATGCGGCGCCTCGCCGCGACCGATGCGCTCGACGGCGTCGCGAAAGGCCGCGGCGTAGGGCGCGATGCGGTCGGCCTCGATGCGCTCCTCGATCGTGGCCGTGGTCTCGAAATGACGGGTGATATCGCTGAGTATCGGCAGGCCGTCGATCCGGAGGTGATCAATTTCGCGCGATGGGCGAGCGAAGTAGAAGCCCTGGACGAAGTCGACATCGGCATCCATGGCGAGCAGTGCCTGCTCACGCGTTTCGATACCTTCGGCCAGTACCAGGGAGCCGGCTTCGTGAATCAGCGACACGAGGTTGGGCAACATCTGCCGCAGCCGGCCGGTGCGGTGTTGTTCGGCTTCCACGATCAGGCTGCGATCGAGCTTGATGATGTCGGGCGCGAGCCGCCAGATACGGTCGAAATTGGAATGGCCGGTGCCGAAGTCGTCGAGCGCGACCAGTGCGCCGATGGAGCGAAAGTAGTCGACCGCCGCGAACAGCTGCGGCTCGTCGTCGATCGCGCCCTCCACGATCTCGATGACCAGGCGCTGCGGCGGTACGCCGGCCTCGCGCAACGCCCGGGTGAGCGTTCCGTCGTGATACCAGCGGTCGGCGATGGTGCTGGGGTCCAGGTTGAGGAAAAGCCAGCGTTCTTCGGGCGCCTGGGCCGAGAAGTTGCGGATGTGCAGGCTTTGGCAGAGCGTATCCAGCAGGCGGATGTCGCCGTGCTCGGCGGCCTCCCGCATGACATCGACGGGTGCATGCGCGTGGTTGTCGGCATCCGTGGAGCGCAGTAGCGATTCGAAGCCGACGCTGCGTCGGTGGCACAGGCTGAGAATGGGCTGGAAGACGCTGTGTAACTGGTAACCGTTGTACTGCTCCGTGATCGCGTTCATGGCAGCTGCGGCGCCTGCCAATGGGGCCCGGCCGGAGCACGTCGCGATACGCGCAAGTGCGCGGATCGGCCCGGTGGTCCGGCCCGGTGGCGACAAGGCGAAGGCGAAAGCGGATTGGTCATGGGTCGTCTCGGTAGACCAGGCCGGCGATTGTCCCGGTCACGCCGCTCATCGAGCCTTGTGGGCGGGCCGGGGTATCGATGGCGTGCGCGTATTGTCACGGACTGTAATAAAGGATACGCGCAAGATCGGGGCGAATCGAGCGTTTCGTGCGCCATCTTGATTCGGTTGCGAACGCCGCTATCTTGAGCATGAGTGTTCGGGTTGCTTGTTTGAAAGAGGGTGCTTGAAATGAATGCGTTGCGTACGACCATTCTGCTGGCCGGCCTGACCGCGTTGCTGGTTCTCGTCGGGGGCGCGCTCGGCGGCCGTGGCGGCATGCTGCTTGCCCTGGTGATCGCGGCGGCGATGAACTTCGGCAGCTACTGGTTTTCCGATCGCATGGTGCTGAAGATGCATGGCGCGCGTGAAGTGTCGGCCGCGGATGCCCCCGAGCTCTATCAAGTGGTACGGGAACTCGCACAGAGCGCCCGGTTGCCGATGCCGCGCGTCTACGTAATGGAATCGGACACGCCCAACGCCTTTGCCACCGGCCGCAGTCCGACGCATGCGGCGGTGGCCGCGACCACCGGCCTGCTGCGGATCATGAACCGTGATGAGTTGCGCGGTGTACTCGCCCACGAGCTGGCGCATGTCCGCCATCGCGATACGCTCATCAGTGCCGTCGCGGCCACTTTCGCGGGCGCAATCACCATGATCGCGAACATGGCGCAGTGGGCGATGCTGTTCGGCGGTTTCCGCGGTAACGACGATCGCGAAGGCGCGGGCGGCATGCTCGGCGCCTTGGCGACGATCATACTGGCGCCGCTGGCTGCCGCCCTGATCCAGATGGCCGTTTCGCGGTCGCGCGAGTTCGCGGCCGACAAGGGCGGCGCCGAAATCTCGGGCAGCCCGATGGGGTTGGCCAACGCGCTGCGCAAGCTGGAGCAGGCCAATGAGCAGCACCCGATGTCGTCGGCCGAGCGCAATCCGGGCACGGCGCATCTGTTCATCGTCAACCCGCTGGCGGGTGTCAACATCGGCAAGCTGTTTTCGACCCATCCGCCGACCGAGGAGCGTATCCAGCGGCTGGAAGCGATGTCCGGGCGCGCCCGGATGTAGCCGCCGCCGGTGCCGGACCAAAAGAGGCCGCCGATCATCCCGGCGGCCTTTTGTCGCTCGGCGGCGTCTAATGCCCGGTAATATAATGCTCGAGTTGCTCGATCATGAATTCCTTGTCGGCGATCACCCCTTTGACCAGGTCGCCGATCGAGACCAGCCCCACGAGCTTGTCGTTGTCCATGACCGGCAGATGCCGGAAACGTTTTTCGGTCATCAACGCCAGGCACTGCTCGATCTCGGTTGCCGGGGCGATATAGGCCACCCGCTGGGTCATCACGTCCTGCACCGGGGTCTGTTTCGATGACCGGTTCTCGAGCACGAGCTTGCGGGCATAGTCGCGTTCGGACAGCAGGCCGACGAGGCGGCCGGCGTCCATCACCAGCACGGCACCAATGTTCTTGTCCGCCATCAGCTGCAGCGCGTCGTATACCGAATCATCCGGCGCCACCGTCCAGATATCCGATGGCTTGTCACGAAGTAAATCGTTGATGGTTGTCATGGCTGCTCTCCTCCCTCAAATCGTGGAATCCGGATCGTACCGTGTTCGCGTTCCCGATAACGAGTGGCGCGGCGCGGACACCGCAACAAAATGGCCCGGCTTGAGAAGCCGGGCCATTGCGTTCGGAGCGGGCGCGCCTAACCGTTGTTGGCGGTCTTGGGTTTTTTAGGTGTCTCGCTATTCATCCGGGCCTGTTGGGTCGGCGTCAGCAGATTCTGATGTTTCCAGCTGATACCCAGGATCGATGACTTGTCGTAGTGTGAAAAGCCATAGACCGGCCCGACGACATCCTGCATATCGCCGGTCTTGGCGTTATAGAACGCGATGCCGAATTTGGCCACGCCGGTGCGGCGCGCTTTCTTGTAGAAGGCGAGCTCTGGCGTGCTGACTGTCCCGGTCAGCGGGATCGGGATCGGAATGCTGGGGATGCCGAGCATGGTGTTGGCCTGATCGATCGACAACGCGCCGTTGCTCACCAGCGCGATGGTGTCCGCCTTGTCGGCCGAACCGACGAGCTTGTAGCCATCGGCCAGCAGTTGCGACTGGATCTGTGCGATGGCGTATTTCGTCTTGTACTCGGCGTTGTCGGTGAACTCGCTGGAATCCACGTAGATGGCGTTGCCGCGGGGCACGTTCGGCTTGATCTGGGCGCTGGCGTGATCGGCCGCGGTGGACAGCATGAGCTGCTCGCGAGCCGTTTGCGTCGGCTGGGTCTCGCGCACGGTCGTGCAGCCAGCCACGGCCAGACACGCGCCCACGATAGTCCCCGTGACCAGGATCTCTTTCGGCATTGATTTCATATTGGGAGCTATTAATTCGACGGACGATCGACCGTACCAGAGCGGTGTGTCGAAAGCGAAAACGGGCGTCGAATCCTTATGTTATAAGGGCGCATCCCAGCAGGTGCCGGCGGGCATGAAAAAGGCCGGCGCCCGGCGAAGCGAGCGTCGGCCCTGGATCGGCCGCAAGCCGGCCGGCTGCTGACCGGGCTATTTGCGGTTCGCGGCCACCATCGCGATGGTCTGATTGAGCGTGGCGCTCGGGCGCATCACTTCGGTGGCGCGCTGCGGATCCACGAAGTAATAACCGTTGAGCTCGACCGGCTCGCCCTGAACCGCGTTCAGTTCCTCGACGATCTTGTCCTCGTTGGCCTCGAGCGCGTTCGCCAGCTCGGCGAAGGTCTCGGCGAGTTCGGCATCGTCCTTCTGATCGGCGATCGCCCGGGCCCAGAACATGGCCAGGTAGAAGTGGCTGCCCCGGTTATCGAGTTCGCCGACCTTGCGCGAGGGCGACTTGTTCTCCGACAGGAAGCGGCTGGTGGCCTGGTCCAGCGCTTCGGCCATGACCTTGGCGCGTTCGTTGTCGAAGGTCTTGCCGAGATGCTCGAGCGAGGCGGCCAGGGCCAGGAATTCGCCCAGCGAATCCCAGCGCAGGTGGTTCTCGCGCTGCAGCTGGCGCACATGCTTGGGTGCCGAACCGCCGGCCCCGGTCTCGAACAGGCCGCCGCCGGCCATCAGCGGCACGATCGACAGCATCTTGGCGCTGGTGCCCAGCTCCATGATCGGGAACAGGTCGGTGAGGTAGTCGCGCAGCACATTGCCGGTCACCGAGATCGTGTCCTGGCCGGCGCGTACACGTTGGAGCGTGTGGTTCATGGCTGCGACCGGTTCCATGATCCGGATGTCCAGACCTTCGGTGCCGTGCTCGGGTAGATACTGCTTCACCTTGGCGATGATCTGGGCGTCGTGGGCCCGGTTCTCGTCCAGCCAGAACACGGCCGGCATGCCGGAATCGCGCGCCCGGGTGACCGCCAGCTTGACCCAGTCGGCGATCGCCGCGTCCTTGGCCAGGCACATGCGCCAGATATCGCCGGCATCGACCTCGTGCTCGAAGACCGTCTCGCCGGCGCTGTTGGTCACGCGGACCGTGCCGTCCGCCGGGACCTGGAAGGTCTTGTCGTGCGAGCCGTATTCCTCGGCCTTCTGCGCCATCAGGCCCACATTGGGCACGGTGCCCATGATGGTCGGATCGAAGGCGCCGTTTTTCTTGCAGTCCTCGACCGTAGCCGCATAGATGCCGGCATAGCAGCGGTCCGGGATCAGTGCCTTGGCTTCGTGCTGGTCGTCGTCGGCGCCCCACATCATGCCGGAGTCGCGGATCATGGCCGGCATCGAGGCATCGATGATGATGTCGTTGGGCCAGTGCAGCACCGAGATGCCGCGGTGTGAATCCACCATCGCCAGCGGCGCGGATTGCTCGTTGACCTTCGCGATCTCGGATTCGATCGCCGACAGCTTGTCGTCGGGCAGCTGCTGGATGTTCTTGTACAGGTCGCCGAGCCCGGAGCGCGGATCGAAGCCGACCTCGTGCAGCGTGTCGCCGAACTTGTCCATCACGTCCTTGTAGAACTGGGTGACCACCCAGCCGAACATGATCGGGTCGGAGACCTTCATCATCGTGGCCTTGAGATGCACCGAGAACAGCAGGTTCTTGGCCTTGGCATCGGCGATCTCGCGATCGATGAACTCGCGGAATGGCCGGGCATGCATGACGGCGGCATCGACCACTTCACCCGCGGTCACGGCGATGCCCTTCTTGAGGACCCTGGTGTCGCCGGATTTCGGATGCAGCGTGACGGTGAGCTTGTCGGCCGCGTCGAACGTGGTCGATTTCTCGGTGGCATAGAAGTCGCCGTCGTCCATATGCGCAACTTCGGCCTTGTTGTCCGGCTCCCAGGCGCCCATGCGATGCGGGTACTTGCGCGCGTAATCCTTGACCGAGGCCGGGGCGCGGCGGTCCGAGTTGCCCTGGCGCAGTACCGGGTTCACGGCACTGCCCTTGACCTTCTCGTAGCGCTCGGCGATCTCTTTTTCGGCGTCCGTTTCCGGCTCTTCGGGATAGTCGGGCAACGCGTAGCCGGCGTTCTGCAGCTCGGCGATCGCTTCCTTGAGCTGCGGCACCGAGGCGCTGATGTTGGGCAGCTTGATGATGTTGGCCGACGGGTTGGCCGTCATCTCGCCGAGCTCGGCCAGGTCGTCGGCGGCCTTTTGCTCGTCGGTCAGGTAATCCGGGAAGTGGGCGATGATGCGTGCGGCCAGCGAGATGTCGCGGGTCTCGACGCGGATGCCGGCCGAATCGGTATAGGCATCGATGATCGGCAGCAGCGAATGCGTGGCCAGGGCCGGGGCTTCGTCGGTGAGCGTGTAGATGATCTTCGGCGTGTCGGACATCGTCGCGTTTCAACCTCGCAGAGCTTGTGTGTCATCCCGTGGGGATGGAAATGGTGACAGCTTGTCGCAAGCCGGGTCGGCGCCGCGCGCCGCCGGCGAATGACCTTTCCCATAAAGGCCGGTTTTTCGTTGTACGGGTCAGCCGGGCCGCCCCGGGGCCGCCGGCCACCGAGATGGTTGGTCTATGCAGCTATTGTACGGCACGCCCGCCGGGCCTTGGCCCCGGGGCGGTCGCGCGCTGCGTTATTCAGGGGCGCTATTCTAGCGCGTCATCGCTCTCGACGCTGATCGCGTCAGCCCGGTGCCGCCCGCGCGGCTGCCGCAGTGCCGCCCTGTCGTGTCGCGAGGCAGGGTGTTCCTGGGCTGCGTCGGGCGCCGGGCACGCGCGTTCCGCGGGTGCGCCCGACGACGCCGGATCGCGCGTCCGCGCCACCGAGGGCGGGCGCTCGCCGAACAAGACTGGCGCCGCACGACGCGGCCGCAGAACGGCGCGCGGCGGGGTTCGCGAAAACGTACCGGCGCCGTCGCGGCTTGGCGGGCGGCCGATTCCGGTTGTTTTATCGTGGGACCGATTCCGGCGTGAATGCCTGGCAAAACCTGCCTAAATTATTATTTAAGACTTTAGTATTAGACTCGGGGCGTGTATTCTACGTGCCGATTCCCTTGGCCCGTGTCGGGCTTTTTTCCTTCGATTTCGCTTATGCCGAACAGAGTGCTTCAAGTGCTGGTGTTCGTGGCGCTGGCGACCGGTGGTTTTGCGATCGGCACGACCGAGTTCGGAACCATGAGCCTGCTGCCGCTGATCCAGCGCGCATTCACTGTGGACGAATCGACCGCCAGCCATATCATCAGTGCCTATGCGCTGGGCGTGGTGGTCGGGGCGCCGATCATCACCGTGCTGTCCGCCCGGATTTCGCGCAAGCCGCTGCTCATCGGGCTGATGGCCGTGTTCGCCGTGGGCAATGGGCTGAGCGCGCTGGCGCCGAGTTATCACTGGCTGATTCTGTTTCGTTTTGTCAGCGGTCTGCCGCATGGCGCTTACTTCGGGCTGGCCTCGTTGATGGCGGCGTCCGTGGTCCGGCCGCATCGCCGGACCCAGGCGGTGGGCTACGTCATGCTCGGGCTGACGCTGGCAACGATTCTCGGCGTGCCGGCGGCGACCTGGCTGGCGTCGCTGGCGGGTTGGCGTGCCGGTTACTGGACGGTAACCGCGATCGCCATCGCGGCCGGGGTGCTGATCGCCCTCTTCGCGCCGTATCAGGGCGCGCACAGCGATGCGCACCCGCTGCGCGAGCTGACCGCGCTGGCCCGGCCCAATGTCTGGTTGACGCTGTCGATCGGCGGCATCGGTTTCGGCGGCGTGTTCGCGGTGTATACCTATCTGACGACCACGCTCACGCACGTCACCCACATGTCGAGCGCGCTCGCCCCGGTGGTGCTCGCCGTGTTCGGGGTGGGCATGACCATGGGCAACATGATCGTGCCGCGCTTTGCCGATCGGGCGCAAATGCCCACGGCCGGCGCGATGCTGGTCTGGAGCCTGCTTGCGCTGCTGGCCTTCCCGCTGGCCAGCCATCACGGCATCGCGGTCACCATCGACGTGTTCTGCATCGGCTTTGGCGTGTCGCTGGCAGCCATTCTGCAAACCCGGCTGATGGATGTGGCCGGTGATGCGCAGAATCTGGCGGCGGCGCTGAACCATGTGGCTTTCAACTTCGCCAACGCGCTCGGCCCGTTCCTGGCCGGGCTGGTCATCGCCTTTGGTTTCAGTGCCGAGATCGCCGGCTATGTCGGCGCCGGTCTGGCTGTCGCCGGCCTGGTCATGTGGGGGCTGACGTGGCATTACGACCGCCGCGTCGGCCATGTGCCGAACGCGGCGTCGTAGGTCGCGCCCGCCGTCGTTTCACCTGGCGATCGGTCCCGCAAGGCGGGCGGCAGACGTCGGCGACCTCCTGCGATACGCTGCGCCCGTCCGGTCGCCGCGGAATCGGCGCGTCGCAGCGAACAGGGAGAGCCGCAGGACATGAGCGAGATCATTTCCATCCAGAGCCATGTCGCCTATGGCTATGTCGGCAACCGGGCCGCGGTATTTCCGTTGCAGCGGCTCGGCTGGGACGTCACGGCCGTGAACACGGTTCAGTTCTCGAATCACACCGGCTACGGCCGTTTCACCGGCGAGGTGTTCTCGGCCGCGCATATCCGCGAGGTGGTCGATGGCATCCAGGCGCTGACGGGCTTTGCCGGTGTGCGCGCACTGCTGACCGGCTACATGGGCGATCAGGCCACCGGGGCAGCCGTGCTCGATGCGCTGGCGCGGCTGCGGGCCGTGCAGCCGCGGGCGCTGTACTGCTGCGATCCGGTGATGGGCGATACCGGCCGCGGTTTTTTCGTGCGCGACGGGCTGCCGCAATGGATGCGCGACCACGCGCTGCCGGCGGCCGACATCGTTACACCCAACCAGTTTGAACTGGCCTGGCTGGCCGACCGCGACATCACCACCCGCAACGACGCGATGACCGCGGCGGCGGCTCTGCGCAGGCGCGGGCCGAGGGTGGTGCTGGTCACGTCGCTGGTGGTCGACGACAGTCAGGCCGACCGCATTGCCATGCTGGTGGACACGGCCGACGGCAGTTGGCGGGTTTCCACGCCGCTGATCCACTTCGATCCCCCGCCCAACGGCGCCGGCGACTTCACCGCCGCCGTTTTTCTGGCGGGCTGTCTCGAACTGGGGCTGGGCGGCGACGGCCCGGCCCGCGCCCTGGCTCGCACGGCAGCCGCCGTTCGTATCCTGTTCGAGGCCACCCAGGCGGCCGGCGGTCGCGAACTGGCGCTGATCCCGGCCCAGAACGAGATCGCGGCGGCCTCCGGCGATACGGTGACGATCGAGCGGCTGCGCTGAGGTTACAAGGCGCTTGCCGGCGCGAGTCCGAAGCGCGCCAGGCCGGGGGTCAACGCAGTGCAGGCGGCGGCGTCGCCCGTCGTCACCGTCACGCCGACGGGGACATGCGCCGGCCATTCTTGATGCGTGAGCAGCGCAGCACAGCGCCGGGCAATGCCTTCGGCGCCGTCGACGAATTGCATCGCGGCGGGCGCCGCGCGCTGCAGCGCATCCCCGGCCAGGGGGAAATGCGTACAGGCCAGCACGACGGTGTCGATGGCGTCGCCGCCCGGTTGAGCGAGCAGCCCGGCCAGCGCGTGGCGCGGCGCCTCAGGGTCGGCGGCCGTCTCTTCGCGCAGCATCGATTCCACGTAGTCGACCAGGGCCGGGGCGCCGTGGCGTAACACGCGGCAGTCGCCGGCAAAGCGTTGCGCCAGATCGTCGACGTAGGCCTGGCGTACGGTGGCGCGCGTGCCGAGCACGCCGATCACGCGGCTGGATGAGCGTTCGGCGGCCGGCTTGATGGCCGGCACCGTGCCCACCACCGGGGTCGCGAGCACGTCGCGGACCGCGGCCAGCGCGATGGTGGAAGCCGTATTACAGGCGATCACCACGAGACAGGGGCGATAGCGCTCCACCAGCCGGCCGAGCAGGGCCGGAACGCGGGCGGTGAGTTCGGCATCGTCGCGCTGGCCGTAGGGATAGCCGGCGCCGTCCATGGCATACACCAGCGGCGCCCGCGGCAGCCGGGCCCGAACCGCGGCGAGCACCGACAGGCCGCCCACGCCGGAGTCGAAGATCAGGATCGGGGCATGGGCGGAAATGCGACCGGACACGATGGGGACGACGGCATGCAGAAAAACCAGGGGTGGTATTGTCGCGGCGGAGGGCCGGTTTCGCCACCGCCCGGGCGCTTGCGATACCGCACACATCGGCCCGGCCAGCGAAGCCGGGCCCGCGGCTCGGCGCGAACCGATCCGTTTACTGGCTTGCCACAACCCGAAAACAATAATGTCGAACGATGATCGCCACGCGGCGGAGACCGCATCGGAGCGCCGCGCGCGGCATCAGCGCGTTCGGCTGCAGAGGCTCGGGTTGTCCTGTGTGTCTTATGCGCTGCAGATCGCGCTGGCTGCGGTGCTCAGTCTGCTCGGCGCGGTTTCGCCGCAGTTCGTGGCCGGCTATGCCATCGCTCAGTGCGTGATCGTGGCGATGTTCTACGTGGCGTTTCGCAGCGGCCTGAACCTGCGCTCGCGCGAACCGAACCTGACGCTGCCGCAGGTACTGGTGCCTGCATTGCCCGGCTTCATCCTGCTCTATCAGCTCAATTCGGCCGAGGCTCAGGCGGCGCTGGTGCTGACGACGGTCGTGCCCCTGCTGTACGGCACCCTCGATCTGAGCATGGACCGATTCATCGTCGCGGCCTTGGTCTACTCGACGGGTTATCTCGTGGTGGTGTTCTGCCATGGCTTGTTGCACACGGAAGCCGGCTTGTTCTTCCACAACTGGATGCTGCTGGTGTCGTTGATCATCGTCATGCCGCAGATCGTGCTGCTGAGTGCGCTCATCAACCGGATGCGCCGGACCCTGCGCGAACGCAACCACGAGATCCGCGAAGCCATGGCCCGGATTTCGGCCATGGCCGTGCGCGATCACCTGACCGGGCTGTACAACCGGCGCTGGCTGATGGAAATGCTCGAACGCGAGCGCATCCGTTGCCAACGCTCGCCCTATGTATTCTGCGTCGGCGTGATCGACATCGACCACTTCAAGCGCATCAACGACACACACGGCCACGCCGTGGGCGACGAGGTGCTCAAACGCCTCGGTCGGAACATGGTCGAAGGAGTGCGCGAGATCGACAGCTTCGGCCGGTTCGGAGGCGAGGAGTTTCTCTGGATCGTGCCGGCGACCGCTCTCGAGCGTGCGCTGGAGGCGGCCGAGCGCTTGCGCCAGCGTGCTGCCGAACTGGTGTTCACCGGCGAGGGCGGCGCGCCGTTCTCGGTCACGCTCTCGATCGGGCTGGCGCAGAACGACAGCGACCGGCGGCTGGCGAACGACACCCTGCTGCGCTTGGCCGACGAGGCGCTATACGACGCCAAGGCAGGCGGCCGTAATCGTATCGTGGCGGCGCCGCGCGACGCGCCGGTGCACCCGGTCACGCGTCCGCGGATACGCGAGCGCCGGGGCGAGGGTCAAAATTAATCGATCTCGGCCAGCAGGGCCTGGGCCGGGTGCAGGGCGGTTTCTCCCTTGAGACGCGCGATCTGGCTGCGACAGCTGTAGCCGGGCACCAGGGGTTGCGACGTGCCGCAGGACAGCGCGCTTGTCCAGGACAGCTCGAAGACGGTTTGTGATGTCTGACGATGGCGCGCTTCGTGGCCGTAGGCGCCGCTCATGCCGCAGCAGCCGACGTTGCCGGTTTCCAGCGACAGCCCGAAGTACGCGAAGGCATCACGCCAGGCACGGGCGCTCGCCGAGGACGCTGTCTGGGCGGTGCAATGGTTGAGCAGAAGATAGCCCGGCGACGACACGGCCGTTCGCGTTGGCGCGCGTGTGGCGAGCGCCGAGGCCAGCCATTGTTCGAACAGTTGCACCGGCAGTGCGCGGCCGATCGCCTGCTGATAATCGGTCGCGAGCGCCAGTGTCACGCTCGGCTCGATGCCGACCAGAGGCCGCCCGTGGGCCGCGAGCACGTCTATGCGGCGGGCGTGTCGGCGCGCCACGCGCTCGAACTCCGGCAGGAAGCCCTTCACATGCAGCGGTTTGCCGCTGGCCGAGAAGGGTGCGACCTGGGGCCGGTAACCGAGCGCCGCGATCAACTCGATCACCGCGATCGCGACCGGGGCATCGAAGAAACTGGTAAAGGCATCCTGGACCACGAACACGCTGCGCGCGCGCTCGGCGTCGCTCATCAGTGCCCAACCGTCGGCGCTGTAACGAAAGCCGGGATGTCGCCTCAGCCAGCCAGGAAGACCCGGCCGGCTCAGCGGCGGCGGATCGACCAGGCCCAGCCTGTCGGCAAGAAGTCGCCGCAGCGCGGGTACGCGCAGCGCCGCATTAGCGAGCCCGGGCAGGCGGCTGGCGAGCGCGGCGCCGGTCTCCAGCCCGGCCAGGGCATAGTCGGCCGGCGGACGCGCATAGCGGCCGTGGTACAGCGCCAGAAACTCGCTCTTGAACGTCGGTACGTCGACCCGGATCGGGCACTGGGTGGCACAGGCGCGGCACGACAGACAACCGTCCATCGCCTGCCAGACCTGGTGCGAGAAATCGGCCTCGGGATCGGCCGGCCCGGCCGTCAGGTCACGCAAGGCGCGCCAGGCCAGCGGCGATTCGGCCGGGGCGAGATCGCCGGTACCGGTGCCGGCCTCGGCGAGCTGGCGCAGCCATTCGCGCATGGCGCCGGCCCGGCCCTTGGGCGAATGCAGCCGGTCGCGGGTGGCGCGGTACGACGGACACATGACGTGGGTCGGGTCGTAATCGAAACAGGCGCCGTTGCCGTTGCATTGCATCGCACCCGGGAATGCGCCGCGCTCGTCGGCCGGGATCTGGCGATCGAAGGTGCCGCGGGTAGGCTCGTCCATCGACGCCAGCGGGACGCGCTCCGGTTCCAGGGCCACGATCTTGCCGGGGTTGAGCTGGTTGCGCGGATCGAAGGCGCGCTTGATATCGGCGAGTGCGGCGTAGAGCTGTTCGCCGAAGAAGGGCTTGTTGTATTCCGAGCGAAAACCCTTGCCGTGCTCGTTCCACAGCAGACCGCCATAGGATTCGGCCAGCTTCGCCACGCGATCGGTGATTTCGCGCATGATGCGCTCGTCGTCCGGATCGGTGAGATCAAGCGCCGGGCGCACATGCAGGCAGCCCACGTCGATATGCCCGAACATGCCGTAGGACACGCCGTACTCGTCGAGAATGGCCCGGAAATCGATGACGTAGTCGGCCAGCACGCGCGGGTCGACTACCGTGTCCTCGACGAACGGCAATGGCTTGCGCGCGCCGGGCGCCGACCCGAGCAGGCCGACGCCGCCCTTGCGCAGATCCCAGAGTGCCGCCCGGGCCGCCGCGCTTTCGGCGCGATAATGGCCGGTCGCGCCGCTGTCGCCGGCTTCGAGTGCCACGTCCAGCCGTGCCGCCCCTTCCGGCAGGCGATCGCGGCCGGCGAACTCGACCAGGTTCACTGCGCCCGGCGTGGAGCCGTCGTCGTTCTCAATAGCGTCGCGCACCCGTTCGTAGATCGGATTGTCGCGGGCCAGGCTCATCACCGTCTCGTCCACCGATTCGATCGCGCTCGGATCGTATGCCACCAGCGATTCGGCATCGCGCAGGGCGGCATCGAAGCTGGCATAGCGCAGCGCATAGAGTACGGTCGTATTCGGGATGGGCGTGAGCCTGAGCGTCAATTCGCTGACCAGCGCCAGTGTGCCCTCCGAGCCGCCGATCAGCTTGTTGAGATGACAACGACCGGCCGCGTCTACCGCCTGTGCCAGGTTGTAGCCCGACAGATAACGCGACAGATCGGGAAATACACGGGCGATCTCGCCGCGGTTGGCATCGATGATCGATGTCACGCGTTGGTTGATGGCCGCGATGCGCTCGTCGGGATCGTCAGCGCCGCGCCGCGAGTCAATTACGTGGGCCGCGCCATCGGTGAGCACCACGCGGGTGGCCAGTACGTGATCGCTGGTCTTGCCGTAGATGCGCGAGCCCTTGCCGCAGCCGTCGGTGTTGGCCATGCCGCCGAGCGTGGCGCGCGACGATGGCGCCACGTTGGGCGCGAAGAACAGCTCGTATTCGGCAAGCGCGGCATTGAGCTGGTCCAGCACCACGCCCGGCTGCACGACCGCTTCGCCGGCTTCGGGGTCGATCGACAGAATGCGATTCATGTGCCGCGAGCAGTCGAGCACGAAGCCCGCCGTCAACGAACAGCCGATGGTGCTGGTGCCGCCACCGCGCGGCGCGAGATGAACGCCGTGAAAATCCGGCTCGGCGAGCAGGGCGGCCACGCGCTCGATATCGGCTTCATTGCGCGGAAAGAACACCCCGGCGGGCAGCTGCTGGAACGCGCTGTTGTCGGTGGCCAGCGTGAGGCGCGTCGCATAGCGCGTATCGATATCGCCGGCAAAGCCGCTGGCCGCCAGCCCGTCGACGAATGCGCGGTGCCGCGGGTCTAGGGTGTTGTCAGGCGAGAGCGTGGGCAGCATCGGGGCAGGAACGGCGGATATCCTGTGCGGCAGCATAAACCCGATGGCCCGTGCCCATCAGCTGCCGCGGGCGATCACGCGATTGCGGCCGGCAACGGATAGCGCCGGTCGGCCTTGCCGGCCTTGACCACCTGGCCGGGCACGTCATGCCCGATCAGGTCGGGCAGGGTCTCGCTGACCGCGATCAGGCTGTCCAGATCCACGCCGGTGTCGATGCCCATGCAGGCGAACATATGCACCAGATCCTCGGTGCAGATGTTGCCGGAAGCCCCCGGCGCATAGGGGCAGCCGCCGAGGCCGCCGAGGGCGGCATCGAAGCGCGTTACGCCCACTTGCCAGGCGGCCAGGGCGTTGGCCAGGCCCATGCCGCGCGTATTGTGCGGATGCAGGGTGAGATCGAGTGCCGGATGCCGCGCGCGCACGGCCTCGCACAGGGCGGCGACCTGCAGCGGATTGGCCACGCCGGTGGTATCGCACAGTGTGACCCCGGCGATGCCCAGATCCGCGATCCGCGCGACGATCTCCATCACGCGGTCGGCCGGCACGCGGCCTTCGAACGGGCAGCCGAAGGCGGTGGAGATGGCGGCGTTCAGGCGCACGTCGGCCCCCTCGGCGGCCGCGACCATGTCGGCAAAGCGTGCCAGCGATTCGTCGGCGGTCATGCGCAGATTGGCGCGGCCATGGCTGTCCGAGGCCGACATCACGAAATTGAGCTCGTCGGTGCCGACCGAAAGTGCGCGTTCGACGCCTTTGACGTTCGGGATCAGCGCCACATAGTCGACCTGGGCCGCGCGATGGATGCCGCGCATCACCTCCGCAGCATCCGCCAGATTGGGGATCGCCTTTGGCGAGGTGAAAGAAGTCGCCTCGATCTTGGCCAGCCCGGTGGCCGACAGCCGGTCGATGAAGGCGATCTTGTCCGCGGTCTCGATCCAGCGCGGCTCGATCTGGAAGCCGTCGCGGGCGGCGACATCGTTGATGAATACGCGATGGCTCATTGCGCATGCTCCGAGTCGTAAAGAACGCCGCGCTCGTACAGCGCATCCTGGGTTTCGCGGTCGATGCCCAGTTCGTCCATCACCGCGCGGGTATGCGCGCCCAGCGCCGGCCCGCCGCCGTCGATGCGCCCCGGCGTGCGCGACAGTCGCGGCATCACGGCTGGCACCTTCAGCTCGCGGCCTTCGGCGGTGGTGATGGTCTCGATCATGCGGCGGGCCGCATAGTGCTCGTCGGCCACGATATCGGCCGCCGTGTAAGGGCGACCGGCCGGTACGCGGGCGGCTTCCAGCGTCTCCAGCACGTCCTCGCGCGAGTGAGATCGGCTCCAGTCAGCGATGGCACCGTCGATACGCTCGGCCTGCTTGGCGCGGCCGTCGTTGTGGGCCAGATCCGGGTCCTCGGCCAGGTCCTCGCGGCCGATCGCGGTCATCAGGCGCTTGAAAATCGAGTCGCCGTTGCCGGCGATCAGCACCTCGGAACCATCGGCGCAGGGATAGGCGTTGGACGGCGTGATGCCGGGCAGGGCGCTGCCGCTGGGTTCGCGCACGATCCCGGCGGCGTCGTATTCCGGAATCAGCGATTCCATCATCGCGAACACCGATTCATACAGCGCGACGTCGATGTACTGACCCTGGCCGGAGCGCGCGCGCTCGTGCAGTGCCAGCAGGGCGCCGATCACGCCGTACAGCGCCGCTAGCGAATCGCCGATCGATATGCCCACGCGCACCGACGACTCGCCCGGATGGCCCGACAGATAACGCAGGCCGCCCATGGCCTCGCCGATCACGCCGAAGCCGGGCAGGTCCCGATACGGCCCGGTCTGGCCGTAGCCGGAGATACGAACCATGATCAGGCCCGGATTGATCGCCGCGAGCTCTTCCCAGCCCAGGCCCCATTTCTCCAGCCGCCCGGGCGAGAAATTCTCGATCACCACATCGGCCTCGGCGACCAGTTTCTTCACGATCGCCTGGCCTTCCGCGGATTTCAGATCCAGCGAGACCGAGCGCTTGTTGCGTGTCTGGACATGCCACCACAGCGACGTGCCATCGCGCATTACCCGCCAGCGCCGCAGCGGATCGCCCGTGCCCGGCGGCTCGATCTTGATCACGTCGGCGCCGAATTCGCCGAACAGCTTGGCCGCGAACGGGCCGGCGATGAGCTGGCCGAGCTCGAGCACCTTGATACCGGACAGGGCCTGGGGCGATGCGGTGGCGGGGTCGGTCATGGCGGTCAACGTTTGGAATCCACACCTAAGCTAAGCGGGCAAGCCAGCGGCGACAATTGCCGGGTCGACAAGCGAGGTTTCGCGGTTCGTTAAGGCTCGTTGTCGTTGTTCGAAAATGATTGTCCGCAGATCGACACGGATCAACGCAGATAAGGCAGGGCATAGGCACGCCACGCGGTCAGGTGATGGGGCAACAACGCCAGTTGAACCGTGGTGCTCGGCGTCGCTTCGCCTCTATTGCCGATCGATGGGTCTTCGTGGAGGCTATCGGCCAGAAGCGGACTTCAATGCCGCATCTGATTTGCCGCTTTCGGCGGAGTTACTCGATCCATTCTTCAGGCCCCATTTCCAACCGCACGCTCAGCATGAAGCAGTCGCTCCGCAGCATCACTACCTACGAAAGCCAATAGAGCGAACGGGTCGTCTGGGCTACTTTCTCCACCCACTGTTGCGGCTAATGCTTGACCAACAACCACCTCCCAAGGCTTTTTAGAGCCAGTAACGGATACGATAAGCTGTCGAATATCTTTAATTTTTTCATTTCTTAAGCGATCTTCGGAATCTACGAGCTTGCGCAGCGCACAAGCGTCTTTATGCCCAGCATTTTCCGCAAGCCAAGATTCAGAAAGTTGCTGTAACTGCCTCCAATCGATCCCTAAATTAGCAAGACACTCCGTCGTAACTAGCGCGTTCTCGATTGCGTAGCATCGCAAGCGAAAACGAACCACAGGCCCGACCGGCGCAAGTTGATCGGATATCCCATCCCCATCACGAAGAGAGTAGGCCACAGGCTCGTCGTAGAGTGCGCCCAAGATTGGCCCAGAGAAGCTTTCCAATTCCGACTGCTGAGACACGGAGTGGGCTAATACCGGGAAAACGCGAATACGCCCTTGCGAAGATCGAGCAGCTTGCTGCCAAACCCTTTCGTCATCTTCCCCCTCAAGAATTAACATCGGATCGCGACTGAGGCTTAGCGATAGAGGATGACCGAAGAACGGTGCGACCTTCTTAATATGGTCAGATACAGGAGATAATCGCACTGTGTCTGAATCAAATTCCTTGGTACCAACAGAAGTGTAGGCGCTACTAGCCAGCGAACAGACGAGGGGCGTGCTGTGCGTGGCTAAGCAGATTGCTATTTTTGACTGTTCATCCTGATTTAAAGATTCGAGTTGATCCACGAGATAGAAGCCGAAGCGGGCTTGCAAGTCGGGGTGTTGGTGTACATCTGGCTCATCTAGAAGAAGAACGTTTATCTTATTGGTATCCAAGTTCTGCATAAAATTTAAAACTTCTGATGCCAAGGCTATAGTCTCAGACTCGCCGCTGCTTAGCTTGTCTGCCTCGACCAGGTCACCGTGAGCGCTGCGAAATACGAAATCTGGATCAGCTTGTTCTATAGATACGTTACTGAGCATCCGATTTATTGGTTCAAGGCAGTCGACTTGAAAACTACGGCCACGGGCATCGGTATTCTGCAATTTTCTAAGGTAAGCACTTTCCGTATTGCGCAGATAAACATGCGACATAGATTTGAAGCTCGACGCTTGGTTTGATCGTCGCGTGTTATTCGCCCAGTTCTGATCTGACGTCATGTTCGTGTCAATATTACCCTCGCGCCTGAATACTCCTCCTCTTTCCGGGGTGACATAACGGACGCGGTATGTCTCTTCATTGCCCATCGTCTCGTCAAGAAGCCTTAGAAATCGGCTTTTACCCGCGCCATTTCTCCCGAGAATTATGTTGATGAGGTTAAGCCTCTGGAGCGCGAACGATTCTCCGTCCCTTTTTTGGAATGTAAAATCTTCCATTACAACCTCAAATATTGATCTTCATCTGGACGCTAACATTAGCCTGTAAGCATTGACGGCCAAGCTCGATTCGTACTTTCACACTAAGTTATATTTAGCTGTTTTGGCGTTGCCCTTATCTTACTGGAAAGCCTTCGGTCTTCTCTCAATTAGACGTCGGCTTTGGGTCGAACGCGAACACGGAGCAATCGTGCGCTCACATTACGCGCTTTATCGATTGCTAATTGATTCCCTATCCGCGCCACTCGGCCGACGAGCCAAACCATTCCTCGAGCAACTCGATGAAGCGGCGTACTTTGGCGCCGACCAACCGGGCCGAGGGATAGACCGCATGAATGCCGAGGCTTCGGGTCGTGTAATTTCCCAGGATCTGTTCCAAGTCGCCGGAGGCCAGATGGCGGTGGAACACGAAGCGGGGTCCATAAGCGATTCCGGCCCCACGCAAGGCGGCGGCTAACAGCATTTCCACGCTGTTGGCGGAAAACCGTGAACGACCGGAGGCGTTATGCATTTGGCCGTCCGTGCCGGTAAAGCCCCAGTCGCCGGCCGAAATGGCTTCGCTGAACGCGAGGCGATCATGATGGCTCAAATCTGATGGCGCTGCCGGCCGGCCGTGTTCGGCCAGATAGGATGGGGCGGCGCAGGCGATCATCTCGGTACGTGCAAGGGGGCGTGCGACCAGACTCGAGTCCGGCAGGTCACCGATCCGGATCGCGACATCGAAACCGCCGGCCACGAGATCGATAAAGCGGTCGTCGAGCGTCATCTCGACGTCGACGTGCGGGTAGCGCCGAATGTATTCGGCCACCGGGGCGCCCATGTGCAGTGCCCCGAACGTCGTCGGAGCAGTGACTCGTAACGTGCCACGCGGCTGATCCTGCAATTCGCGTGCGGCGCGGTCGGCGTCATCGAGCGATTGGAGGATATGCCGGCTGCGCTGATAATACTCCTGGCCGACGTCGGTCAGATGAAGACGGCGCGTGGTGCGGTGCATGAGCCGCACGCCTAATGATGCCTCGATCGCGGCGAGATGCTTGCTGGCCATGGCCGGCGTGATCCCAAGGGTTCGTGCCGCCGCTGCCAGGCTGCCCTGTTCGACGGCGGCCGTAAAAACCGAAGGTCCGGTGAATCGGTCCATGATTTATTCGATACCTATGTTATCGAGTGCATGTCGAAAAAAAGGGATTATCGCTTAAATCGAGGCCTCCTATGATTTGTTTCGACGCTCGAAGCGCTTTAACGCATAGGAGACAAGCCATGAAGATCAACGCGAACGGATTGACGCTGCACGCCGACGATAGCGGCCAAGGCCCGCTAGCCCTCGTTTTCCTGCATTACTGGGGCGGCACGGCGCGAACCTGGCAAGCCGTGATGGCAGCGCTACCGGCGAATCTACGCAAGATCGCTTTGGATGCTCGCGGATGGGGCCGATCGGATCGCCCCGACGACGGCTACGATATTGCAACCATGGCCGACGACGTAGAAGCCGCAATCGCCGCGCTCGCCCTGAATCGCTATGTGCTGGTCGGCCATTCGATGGGCGGCAAGGTGGCCCAGCTGCTGGCTTCGCGTCGCCCCTCCGGTTTGGCGGGGCTCGTACTGGTGGCGCCGTCACCCGCGGAAGGTAAATCGTTGCCGCAGCCGGAACGCGACGCGATGGCAGGCGCCTATGCCGCGCCGGAATCGGTCGGCTGGACGATCGATAACGTCCTGAGCGAACGCAAGCTATCGCCCACCATGCGTGACCAGGTGATCGCCGACAGTCTCGGCGGCACGGACGCTGCAAAACAGTTCTGGCCGCATACAGCGATATCCGAGGACGTGAGTGCCGACCTGGCGCGGATTGACGTCCCGGTTCGAGTGATCGGCGGCGAACACGACAAGGTCGATTCGATCGACATGTTGCAACGCGTCGTCCTGCCGTCGCTGCCCGGTGTGGCGATGCAGACCATACCGGGCGTTGGGCATCTTATCCCGCTGGAAGCGCCGCAGGCGCTGGCGGCCCTCATTGCTGAATTCGTCGATACCGAATGTTCGGGCGCATCGGAGGCGGCGGCACGGCCGGAGGCGGTGGCCGCGCTATTCGACGCGGCGCTCAATCGCGGCGATCTCGACGCGGTTATGTCGCTCTTTCACCCGGAGGCAACGATGCGGATGCAGGATGGCCGCACGATCGCCGAAGGTCACGACGCACTGCGCGACGCATTCGCTCGGCTGATGGCCGCACGGCCCCAAATACGTAACGGCGTTCGCCGGGTCATCGCAAGCGGTGACATCGCACTACTGCTACTCGAGTGGACGATCCGTATCGCCCCGCCCGATCAGGATGAGATCGTAGAGAGCGGCGTTGCGACCCAGGTGGCCGAACGCAGCGCCGATGGTATCTGGCAACTGCGGATCTCGAACCCTTTGGGGATCGATTGAGGCGATGACCATAGCCGTCGTCTGCTAATGATGAGTCCCGCTCGTCGGGCACGTCGAGTGATTTTCGAGTCACTCGACGTGCAGCGCTTTGATACCGAGCGCTTGCTCAGAGCGCGGGTGGCCAATTAACGAAGCGCTTTTCGCGCGGCTCGCTGAACATGCGAGCCTTGGATGTCGACAGGTTCTGAGCGACCAAGCCTTCGGCAAGCTTGACCGCGGCCGATACGCCGTCGATGACCGGCACGCCGGTTTGTGCCACGACTCGGCTCGTGAGCCCGGCCATGCCGCCGCAGCCGAGACAGATCGCCTCCGCGCGATCGACCTCCACAGCGTGCAAGGCCTTGGCCACAATAGCTTCGATCGCGACCTCGGGGTCTCGCTCGAGTTCGAGCACGGCCAGGCCGCTGGCATGCACGGACGCCAGCCGATCGCTCAGTCCGGCCAGTTTGAGCCGGTCTTCGATCATCGGTACGGCGCGGTCGAGCGTGGTAACGACCGATTAGCGATGACCGACGAACAAGGCCGTGGCTGCGGCGGTCTCGGTGATGTCGACCACCGTGACAGCGAAAAGCTCCTGGAGCCCCTCGCGGCCGTGTTCGCCGTACCCGGCTTGGATGATGGCATCGAATTCGCCGTCATAGGCCCGAATGGTTTCCATGACGGCCACGGCGGCCACATAGCTTTCGTAGTTGCCTTCGATGGATTCGGCGCCGAAGGCCGGGGTGATGGGGATGATCTCGGTGCCGGGGTTCGCCACGGCGCGCGCCTGCTGCGCGATGGCGTCGGTCATCGAGGTCGTCGTGTTCACATTGGCAACGAGAATGCTGAAGCTCATTGAAGGGATTTATTGCGACGGGCGGGCGATGGCTTCGCCCTCGACGTGTTGATACGTCCGGTCTTTCGGCGCCAGCATCAGGTGCAGGGGAGAAAGGGGTCAGACACGGGCGGCTTCGAGAACCCAGGGAGAAAGGGGTCAGACACGGACGGCTTCGAGAACCCAGAAAGCGCATGCTTACGCGTGCACAGGCGGTAAACGTGTCAAATGCGTTGTTCCCGGCTATGCCATACACGGATAATGATGACGGTGCCGCCGTCGAGTCGGTAGCGCAAAACATAGGATCCAGCGCCGAGCGGTAAGTATAGTTCCCGACGGTCGCTGCTGTCGTTTATTGGCCGCCCGATTTCAGGCATCTCCAACAACTTGTTTGCACCCTCTGCGATCAACGTCATTGCTCGTTCTGCAGCAAGGGTGTCTTGATGTAAAAGAAATTCAAACAGTCGTTGAATGTCATCCCGTGTTTCGGGCAGCCAGCGCAATCTCACTTCGGGGCATCAGCTTTATCGCGTGCGGTCGCCGCTAGCGCGCTTAGGTGCTCGCGCATATCAGCATCATCGATGTAGGCGCCGGACTCTTGGTACTGTCGCCAACGCTGCATATCTTCTTTCTTTTCGCGTTCGTAGCGTTCTTCGCGATCAAGATATTCTGCGATTGCACGCTTCATCAGCCAATGCGGCGAGCGCTCTTTCAGGCCTCCGAGCGCCTGCAATCTCGCCCGTGTTGCTTCATCCAGCTTGATGCCTGTTGTCGTCTTCATCGCTAGTAACACTCGGTTGCACCTTTAGCAACTGTACCATGGGGGGGGAGAAGTGGAGAAAAGGTGGAGAAAAGGGGTCAGACACGGGCAGCACTCTGAGGGGAGGAAAGGGGTCAGACACGGGCAGCACTCTGAGCACCTTGATACCGGACGGGGCCTGGTGCGATGCAGTGGCGGGTTCGGTCATGGCGGTCAACGTTTGGAATGCACATCTAAGCTAAGCGGGCAGGCCAGCGGCGACAATTGCCGGGTCGACAAGCATGGAGCGGCGCGGATAACAGCGCTAAAAACAGCGGCGTGGCATCATCCGGAGCGCCGCGCGAAGGGCGTTGGTTCGGCGCGATGGGAACGAGCCGTGGGGCGGCTTTTCAGTACGCCGCCCGTATCTCTTGCAACGATACTTCGCGCCGCATATCGATCGTGTCCGGCTGGACCTGTTGCTCGGAAAGACAGTTCAACCAAGCCTGTGACGGTCTGGCTCGATAAAAGCGCCGCAGACCGGAATCGAAGAAATTGTCCAATTGGACTTCTTCGCCGGGATAGAGCAGTTCGTGCGCGGCTCGTGCTTCGTCGTAATCCTCAACGACCACGGCCTCGCATTGAAGATAGAGACATCGAAGATTGTTCATGCCGCGCGGCCGGGTGGAATCGTAGTAGGTGATAAACGCACGCGGATTGGCGAGGATATTTTTCGAATGCACGGCTTCGGTCCAGGACGACCAATAGATATCGAGATTCGAATCGGGAATCGCCGTGGCCGGCGTGTTCCATGGCTGATCGTCGCCGCACGTCGCGATGTTGGCGTACAGGCAGATGTTCAGGATTTCGGCACAACGTGCGCCTAGATCTTGTGCTTCCATGACAGTCTCCATTGAGTCGAAGTGTGAGTCGCCGGACAGGGATTGCGTGCCTATCAACGGGGGGCATTTGGCGGCGAACTCGATCGGCGGCTTGTGCGTTGCGCGAAGCGGGCGGGGTCGCCGAACCATGCCAGAATGAAGGCGATCGCCAGAACGGCCGCGCCGATCGCGAAGGTTGGGCGATAACTGCTCATCACCGTCGCAAGCCCGGACAGGCCGTAGCCGGCGATCGCCTGCGCCAAGGCGAACGCGGCGGTAGCACGTCCCCACAAGCGCTTGTGCTGGACGGGCCCGACCAGTTCGGCCAGCCGACCGGATGTGAGGGCGACGATGCTCGGGATGAGCGCGCCCACGAGGATCGATGACAGCGAGCGCGCCCCGATAGTGATCGCGAAAAACGGCAAGCCTACGGCCAGGGATTTGATGATGAACCCCGTTGTGAGGCTGGCCCGCCAGCCGGCGCGGGGTACGATGTAACGCGTAACGACCGGCCCCAGCATGGCGCCCAGCCCGAACAACGCCCACTGAAGATTGGCGGGGCCCATGCCCAATCCGACTTCGCGGGCGAGATAGTCGACCCAGAACACGGTATGCGGCACGAAGCCGATACCGTCGCAGGCATAGGCGGCGACGACGAGCGCCACGGCCCAGCGAATCGCCGGGTTCGAGGCCGGCGTGTGGGATTCGGTCCGATCGTTCGCCCCGGACTGAGCCGGAAGTCGATAAAGCGCCACGTCGCCCGCGGTGCCGGCGATGAGTGTCAGAGCGCCGAGCGTGACCCACGTGACCCACAGCCCGGCGTGTAGCAACGTCGGAATCACCAGGGCGGACGACAGCGCGCCCAGGCCGATCCCCATGAACATCAAAGAGCCCACGATCGGGCGTCGATCGGGATCGGTCCCGGCCAGGGCGATCGCGGGGCCGACCACCATCAGCCACGCGCCCGCCACACCCGAAAGCAGTCGCCAGAAAAAGAACCAACCAAAAGGCGCTGCGTGCACACAGGCTAGAAAACTCAGCGCCGCCAGCCCGAACGATGCCGCGAGCGTGGCGCGTGCACCGAAACGTTCTGAAACCGAGTGCGCCGTGACGGCGCCGATGAGATAGCCCAGCAGGTTGGCTGCACCCAGATAGACGGCGCCCGAGGTGGTGAACCAGTGAGCGGCCACGACCGCCGGGATGAGCGCCGTGTAGGCGAAGCGGGTCAAGCCGATGCCGACCAGCGTAGACGTCAGGCCCACGGCGATCGCCGGAACAGGCGAGCGCTTCCTGGAGGTCATTGCCGTCATGGACTCGTGCCGTTGCGGTCGTAGGCTGAGCCCGGAAGATAAGCGACGCGTTATTTCATTGAAAACGATTTATATCGATAATGCGTATCGTTTTTCATGATGGCAGGGCGGTGCCCATGCAGATCCATTCGCTACGCTTGTTTGTCGCCGTGGCCGATAACGCCAGCTTCAGTGCTGCAGCTAAGCAGATGCATACGGTCCAATCCAACGTGACCGCCCATATCAAGAAGCTGGAAACCGAGCTGGGCGTGACATTGTTCGAGCGGCACGGTCATATTCATCTCACCCCGGCCGGCCATACCTTGATCACGCATGCCCGCCGGACCCTCACCGCGCACGACAACGCCCGGGCCGTCTTTCAGGACGCCGGGGCGCCGCGCGGTATATTGCGTATCGGCTCGATGGAAAGCACGGCCGCGGTACGGCTGCCGGATCTGCTTGCCGCGTACCACGAACAGTATCCCCGCATCGATCTCCAGGTGATGACGGGCACCACCACCGATATCGTCGCGCAGCTTCTGGACGGGACGATCGACTGCGCTCTCGTCGCGGGTTCGGTGCCCCATTCGAGCCTGTATGCGATCGAGGCTTTTCAGGAGTCACTCGTGCTGGTCGCCGACGACCCGATCAAGGCCATGCCCGGTAGCGACCAGCTTCTGGAAACGCCGTTTCTGGCATTCAAGCAGGGTTGTCATTACCGGCATCGCATTGAGCGCCTGTTGGCTCGTCAGGGCATCGCCGGCGGACGGGTGTTCGAGTTCGGTTCGATCGACGCCATTCTGGGATGTGTCGCGGCGGGGATGGGCTATGCGTTATTGCCGAAAGCGGTCGTCGACGCACAGCAGTCCCGGTTTGCGATCCATTATCTGGATTTGCCCGACGATATCGGCCATGTCGCAACCTGGTTCGCAGCCACGGAAGTCGCCGGCTGGTCGCCGGCGCTGGTGGCGTTCGAGCGGATGGTTCAGGCGCGCGCCAAGTGACCGGGGCGGGACGAGGGCCGGCTGTGCTGAAACAGCATGAGTCGGCGATTCCAGCCCGGCGGGCTTTCCCTGTCGCGTCCGCTATCCATCAAGCTGGAACAATGGGCTGATTTCAGATCGGGCTCAAATGCTCGACCATCTCGCGCGCCAGCACGGGGAGGGCGTCGAGGTCGCGGTAGGCGATACGCAGCTCTCGGTGTGCCCAGGCGTCGGCAAGCTCGACGGTGCGCAGGCCGAGGGTGGCCACGTGTGTGCTCACCGCCCGGTCGGGCAAAACGCCGATACCCAGGCCACAGGCGATCATGCGGCAGATGCCTTCGAAGCTGCGCACCTGGACCCGCATGCGCAGCGGTTTGCCGGCGGCGCGCGCGGCATCGTGGATCAGTGCGTGCAACGAAGCATCGTGTTGCAGGCCGACGAAATCGTGTTCGATGGCCTGGCGAAGTTCGATCGGCCCGGCGCCCGCGAGGGCGTGTTCCGTGGGGGTGACCAGCACCAGCCGATCGCTGCGATAGGCCCGTGTCTGCAAGCCGTCGGCGCCGACGTGGGCCGCGTACACGCCAATGTCCGTGAGCCCGTCGCGCACAGCCTGAATCACCGCCAGCGAGACGCGTTCCTCGATATCGATGCGCACCTCGGGTCGGGCGCGGGTGAAGGCGGCCAGGTCCTCGGGCAGGAATTCGATGATCGCGGACGTGTTCGCGTGCATACGGACGTGCCCGCGCACGCCGGCACTGTATTCAGACAGATCTGCGGTCAGTCGCTCCATCGATTCCAGCACGCTGCGCGCATGATGCAGCAGGGCGTCGCCGGCCGGGGTCAGCTCGACGCCGCGTGGGCGTCGATAGAGCAGCGGCGTATCGAGCTGGGCTTCGAGATCACTGATTCGCTTGCTGACCGCGGCCAACGCCATGTGCTCGCGTTCCGCTGCTGCGGTCAGGCGCCGCTCCCGCGCGATGGAAACGAACAGCCTCAGGGTGACGAGATCGATACGGGGCATGGGCATTGTCGAAGCGAGGGCAAACGGCCGAGTGGCCACGCCAGTGTAGCGGCTTCGCCATTCGCGAAGTCAGCCTTGCCGATTACTTGATTGTCTGCCGCCGTGACCTCGCGCATGCTCCAGACGGGGCCGGGCCAGGCCCCCGGCCAGTGCCGAATTGAAGTAAAAATATAAATAAAAACAAACTTATAAGTAATCAGAGGAGATGTTGATGAGCGCCATCAAATGGCACGAGGGACTGACCGCCAAGCATGGGCAGGTGCTGCTCGCGAGCTTCATGGGCTGGGTTTTCGATGGCTACGAAACCTATGCGCTGATCGTCGTGCTGGGGCCGGCGCTGGGTGCGTTGCTGACCCCCGAACAAGCCGCCGCCCATTCGTTGTGGGCCGGCATCGCGGTCGGGGTGACCTTGTTCGGCTGGGGCGTCGGTGGGCTGATCGGCGGCGTGCTGGCCGACTATATCGGCCGCAAGCGGATGATGCTGATCTCCATGATTCTCTACGCGTTGTTTAGCGCCATCACCGCTTTCAGCCAGACGATCGGCGAGTTGATTGCGCTGCGTTTTCTGACCGGGTTGGCGCTCGGCAGCGAGTGGAGCACCGGCATTGCGTTGATCGCCGAGACCTGGCCGGAGCGGGCGCGCGCCAAGGGGGCGGGTTTTCTACAGTCCGGCTTTGGCTGGGGCGGGTTGCTCGCGGCGCTGGTCTGGCTCGTGCTGTCTTATCTGCAACCGCTGGGCGATGGTTCGTGGCGGCTGATGTTCGTCATCGGCGCGTTGCCCGCGCTGTTGTCGTTGTATGTCCGGCGTAATCTCGATGAATCCGAGCGCTGGCAGCAAGCCGTGGCGGAAAAACGATGGTCGACCACCGAGGCTGCGGTTGACCGTGCCAGCGCCGCCAGCGACAAGCGCCCCTTCACCTTGACCGAAATCTTCCGTCAGCCGGAAAGTCGCCGCCGGGTATTGCTGACCAGCGCGCTGTCGATGGTGACAATGGTGGGCTGGTACGGCGTGTCGACCTGGCTGCCCTCGCATACTGCGGTGCTGGCCAAGGCCCAGGGCTTGCCGGACCCGAGCAGTTGGGGCGCCTGGATCGGCACCCTGTACATGCTCGGCGCTATCGTGGCCTATCTGCTGTCGGGCTTTCTGATCGATGCCATCGGCCGACGCCCATTCCTCTGGCTGACCTATGCCGGCTCGCTGGTGATGGCGCCGATCACCTATGGGCTGACAACCACCGCGACCACCATGCAGATCGTGGCGCCGATCAACGGCTTCTTTACCCTGGGGCTGGCGTTTTCCTGGATGGCGATCTACCCGGCGGAGCTGTTCACATCCACGGTCCGGACCACCGCGGCCAGCTTCATCTTCAATGCCTCGCGACTGGTCGCCGGGTTCTTCCCGATCATCGCGGGCTCGATTATTGGCGGGCTCGGTGGCGTGGTCACGGCGGCGCTGATTATCAGCAGCGTCTACATCCTGGGTTTGATCCTGCCATGGTGGCTGCCCGAAACGCGCAACCGGGGGCTGCCCGGGTAAGAGGCTATTCCAGTAGGGCGAGGCCGCATTGCGCCGCAAAGCCATGTCGGCCAAGGGGCAGGGGGCCCGTCGTAGTCGCCCTGCGGTCGCGCCCTGCAATGCCGGAGGGCGCGAGCTGGCGTCACTGGACAGCCCTATTTATCCGCAGATCAACATGGATTCATGCAGCTAAGAAAGGAAACCGTCGCTCGATCAGGTGCAAAATTCAGTCAAAAGATTGACAACGCGATTGTCCCCGCACCCGAAGCAGCAGTGACTTGACTTTCCTTCTTATTGACGCTCGTTCGAGGGCATTTGCGAAAAAAAGACGCGAGCTCTCCGCAGATCGACGCAGATGTGCGCAGATCAAGAACGGCAGCATTCCGTGCGCGGCCGGTATATCGCAGAAGCGAGCGGCCTGCGCGGCTTTTCGTGCAAGTCCGCTCGACTGCTGGGTTGGCCCAGGCGTGTGACAGTACACCGTAAAACTCAGGTCGGCGCGCCCAGCTTTGACGCCCACATTGCCATGACGGTACGTATTGCCGGTGCTAGCGCTTTCTGCGTTCCGTTATCAAGCACGACAAATACTATTGCGGCCTCGCCAAAAGCACCTTCGCCCAATGAAGTCTGGAATATTCCTGGCGAGCTTTTAATCTGCGCCGACGAGGAGACCTCGCGCACTGAGTTTTTCGGCACAGAGAGTTGGGCGTGTTTCGATGCATCTGCAATATCTTTGATTAAGGAGAAGTCAGGACATTCGGTAATCAGTTCTGCGTTGAGTCTGTCCAGTCGATCCCTCATAACCGTTCGATCCTCCCCCTTGTAACCAGCGAGAGCCAGATAATCGGCCATGTGGTAAAGAACGATAGCGGCTAGACGCCCACGGCGAGTGTTCCCGACGTCCGTGAGAAATTCGGTGACCGTTGGCTGGACGGTAGACGCGAAAAAGTCAGCTGCACGTGACGACATGGCATGTCTCCGGTTGCGGGCGCGACGCCGATACACGCGGATCGAAAAAGACAGCATTCCCGCGCGCGGCTGCTAAACCACCCAGCCGGCGTTTTTTGCCGTCAAATTTGGACGCGCCGAGCCGTGGTCGTCCATCCGCGCCCGTTTGCGTGTATCGGCGGATGAGTCAAGAAAACCAGCCGCAGATTGTGGCTGGTTGGAAAGGGCAGCCTACCCCACGGCGCTCGGGCTGGCCGCCGTCCTGGCGCGCAATCGGAGCGGCCGGATCGTGGCGGGTGTCAGCGGTACGACGGTAACGTCGGACGCTGCGGTGCTGGGCCGGATACCAGCTGACCTTCAGCGCGAACGTATTACGAGCATGGCAGCGCTCCTCGATCGTGAAACCCCGTTCGCGAAAATGCTTGACGATGCGCTCGAGATCCTCGACTTCGATGTGCTTGCGTTCGGGAAACACGGTGGTATGACCGCGATTCTCCGACGATGCCTCGCGAATCGCGTCGTTGATCGAGGCAACGGCCTCGGCGGGGCCGTTGCTGCGGGTCTTCATGTTCTGTCGCGCCTGTTCGGCGTTGATCGTATCCTGAACTTGCATGAAGGGCCTTCTTGTTTCGTGATCGCCGAACGTCGGTCAATTCCTGTCGAGTTTGAGTTTATTAATCCGAAATCAAAGAAGATGACGTAATAAGCTGTTTTCAAAGGATGCTCTGCCGATTGCCGCGGTGAGTATGCGGTCACATATGCGCGCTATTAACCCGAAAAATCATCTATTTTTGTGCCGGGTTAATAGGTATCCGAAGCTCGCGTTACAATTAGCGAAAGTGCTGATTCAATTTGCTCGGTCGACCCGCCAGCGCTTAGATTGAAGGCGTCATCATCATCGTTGATTACTCGCATGGATATTCCCGTACTCGAAGCCGCCGGCAGTGCTTCGGCCATCGGTCGCGCGCATGGCATGACGTATGCCGAGCCGATCCGGCGGTTCGCGGACGAGCGTGTCGAGCGGGCCGGTCAGGCACTCTGGGTGGGCAAGGACCGGCCGCGTGCGGACGTGCTGGCTCTGGCGGAAGAGTGCCTGGCGGCGCACGAGGCCTATTCGCCGCGATTGACCGCGGAACTACGGGCCATGGCGGATGCGGCCGGTTTGTTACCGGAAGAGATGCTGGTCGTCAGCGGCTTCACGGATTTCGTGGATACCGGCTTTGCGGCGTTCAGCGGCAGCCGACCGGTGCCGCACGCGGCTGATAACTGCACGGCGATGATCGTGCCTGGTGCCCGTAGCGCCACCGGGCAACCCCTGTTCGCCCAGACCTGGGACATGCACGAAACCGCGACCGAGCATGTGTTTGTGCTGCGCGGTACGCCCGACGATGCGCCGGCCTTCACCGTGTTCACCAGCCGCGGCTGCCTGGGCATGATCGGCATGAACGAGGCCGGCATCACCATCGGCATCAATAACCTCTCCGGCAACGATGGGCGGGTCGGCGTCACCTGGAATTTCGTGGTCCGCGAAGTGCTGGCCCAGACCGATTTCGAGGCGGCCGCCGCGCGTCTGGCCGACGCCGAGCTGGCCGGCGCCCACAATTATCTGCTGGTGGGGCCGGACGGCCAGGGGATGAACGTCGAGGCCACGGCCACCCGGCGCGAGATCACACCGCTGGCCGACGACGTGATCGTGCATACCAATCATTGTCTGGCCGATGCCACGCGGGAAGCCGAGCGCCCGCGGCTACCCGAGGCACAGGCCCACAGCGAGAAACGGCTGGCCCGCGCCCGGGCATTGCTGGCCGAGCCCGGCCCGATCGATGTCGCGCGTCTGGCAACCGTCACCCGGGACACGCAGGCGATCTGTTACCCGCCCACGCCAGTCACCCGGATGACGACCTGCGGCGCGGTTGTGGCCGATCCGGCGGCCCGCCGGCTCTGGGCACTGCGCGGACGGCCCAGCGAACAGCACTACACGGTGTTCGATGTCGCCGGCGTCACCGCACCCCAGGCGTAAGCGCCTATTGGAGCAGGGGCCAAGTCCACACTCGGCCGGGCGCGCCCACGAAGCCTGCTACCAGCGGGAACCTGCGGTGGCGCGGCCCGGTCGCGGCCGATACGCCCGCACGAACGTGCGTCGTTGTCGGGCCACGATATTGCATACTGCACGCATTCGGTGCGCCCGTCGTGCCACGAAGGCCGGCCGACCGGTCATGCCGCTGGCTCGGGCGATGGCGCGTTTCTTGCGCGCCCGGGCGTGAAACAGGGGGCGCCGCGGGTTGCGGCTCTCGCGGGTGATTCGAATAACAAACGAGGGATTCCATGGCTTTGAAGACAGTTCTGGGTAGCGCGGCGACGTTGTTCGCGGTAACGACCGCTGTGATCCCGATGGCGCATGCCGACACGGCCCAAAAGCCGGCTGCCGGTGCCAGGCAGTCCGCGCCGCCGTTGATGCGTTATCCGACCGTTCATGGCGACACCGTGGTCTTCGAGGCCGGCGGCAATCTCTGGAAAGCCGACATCCACGGCGGCATGGCCACGCAGCTGACCGACGACCCGGGTTTCGACGAGGACGCGCATTTCTCGCCGAACGGCAAATGGGTCGCGTTTACCGGCTGGTACCAGGGCAACACCGATGTCTATCTCGTGCCCGCCGCCGGCGGCCGGGTGCGGCGCCTGACCTATCACTCGATCAACAACCCGAGCGAGGGCGGCAAGCTCAAGCCGACCAAGGACAACCGCGTGATCGGATGGACGCCGGACAGTAAACAGGTGGTGTTTCTTTCCCGGCGCGACAGTTTCAATCCGCAGGTCATGCATGCCTACACGGTGCCGGTTGGCGGCGGCCTGCCGAAGAAGCTGCCGATCCCGTGGACCGGGCCGCTGTCGTTCGGGCCCAACGATCACACCGTGGCCTACAACAAGCTTGCCCGGGTCTACCGGCCGTTTCACCGCAAGCATTATTACGGCGGCCAGGCCCAGGATATCTGGACCTTCGATTACAAGAACGGCAAGAGCCATCGCATCACGCACTGGAAGGGCGCGGACGTATGGCCGATGTGGTCGGGCGATACGATCTATTTCAGTTCCGACCGTGGCCCCAACCATATCCAGAACCTCTGGGCCTACTCGCAGAAGACGAAGCAGTTCAAGCAGCTGACGCATTTTTCGACCTACGACATCGATTTCCCGACGCTGGGCGGCGACAAGATCACCTTCTCCGACGGCGGCGATCTGTATGTCTACAACACCGGGAGTCAGGGCCTGACCAAGCTCAACGTGCGCGTGCCGCTCAACGGCGTGAAGGCGATGCCGCACTGGGCCAAGGTCGAGGGCCACGTCGATGAATCGGCGATCGCGCCGAACGGGCATCTGGCGGTGTTTTCGGCTCGCGGCGCGTTGTTCACCGTGCCGGCCAAGTACGGCAGCGCCAACACACTCACCCAGAATCCGGCGGCCGACCAGCGCGATCCGGCCTGGTCGCCGAACGGCAAGCAGATCGCATACATCGGCGCCGAGGGCGATCACCAGGCGGTGTACGTTCGCCCGGCCGATGGCGGCAAGCCGAAGGCACTCACGCACGACAAGCTCAGCGTGCACGGCCCGCTTTCCTGGAGCCCGGACAGCAAGCACCTGACCTATGTCGACGCCGATCAGACGCTCTGGATGATCGACGTGAAATCGGATAAGCGGACCCGGATCACGCGCGACCCGAGCAAGACGCGCGGCAATTTCTCCGATCTGCACTGGTCACCGGGCAGCGACTGGCTGGCGTTTTCCAAGGCGATCCCGCAGCCGATCGGCAACATGACCGTGCCGAATATCCAGGCGATTTATCTGTACCACGTCACCGACGGCAAGCTGACCCGGCTCGGCGACGGCCAGTACAACGATTCGGACCCGTTCTTCTCGGACGATGGTAAATATCTGTTCTTCGTATCCCAGCGTATCGTCAATCCGACCTTCTCCAACTTCGACGAGATCACCGCGGGCCTGAAAAGCAGCGGCCTGTATGCCGCGACCCTGAAAAAGGATACCCCTTCACCGATCGCCCCCCGTGTGCGTTCGGCCACCAAAGGGCTCGACGACGATTCTGCAAGCAGCGACGACGATAGCCCCAAGAAGAACGCCAAAGCGCACGACGGCAGTTCGAACAAGGGCAAGGAAAGCGACAAGAAATCCAAACACAAGACCGATCGCAAGCCGGTCGATATCGACGTCGCCGGGCTGATGGGCCGCGCGGTGCGCCTGCCGGTGCCGGATGCCGATATATCGAGCGTGGCCGAGGCCAAGGGCGTCGTCTACTACACCACCCAGCCGAGCCAGACCATCGAAGGCCCGTTGTCGGGCGAGCAGTCGGCGCTGCGCGCCTACGACATGGACAAACGCAAGGACCACACGCTGGAGACCGACGTCAAACACGTCGCGCTTTCAGCCGATGGCAGCACGCTGTTCTACCAGCACAAGGGTGACTGGATGACGCGCCCGGCGTCGTTCGCCAAGGACCCGGGCGACGATGCCGTCGACAAGATCGATCTGTCGGGCCTGAAGCGCTGGGTCCAGCCCGAGGCCGAATGGCCGACCGCCTACGGCGAGGCCATGCGCGACGTGCGCGATTACTTCCTCGATCCGAAGCTGATCCACAAGATCTGGCCGGCGATCGACGCGCGCTATCGCAAGCTGCTGGATCGCGCCGCCACGCGCGAAGACGTGGATTGGCTGATTGCCAATGCCATGGGCACGCCCGGCGAAAGCCATATGTATGTGCGCGGCGGCAACGACGGCTGGAAGACCCCGGCCAACCCCACAGCCGACCTCGGCGCCGAGTTCGCGCTGGACCCGGACTCCGGCCGCTACAAGATCGCGAAGATCTACCAGGGCGACAACACGGTGCCGGGCTACCGGGCGCCGCTCAACCAGCCGGGCCTGAAGGTCAAGGCCGGCGACTATCTGCTGGCGATCAATGGGCAACCGCTCAAGGCCCCGACCAACCCGTACAAGTTGCTTCAGGGTACCAATGGCGACACCATCTCGCTCAAGGTGGCGGACGATGCCGACGGCAAGAATGCGCACGTCATTCATGTCGAGCCGGTCGCGAATGCACACAAGCTGCACCTGCTGGCCTGGATCCGGCATAACCGTCAGACCGTCGACAAGATGTCGGACGGCCAGATCGGCTACGTCTATCTTGAAGACATGGAAGCCACGGGGATGAAGGAGTTCATCCGCCAGTACTACAGCCAGCGCAACAAGAAGGCGATCATCTTCGACGACCGCTGGAACCTGGGCGGCTTCATCGACCCGATGCTGTTCGATCGCATCGATCGCCCGCTCGATGGCATGTTCACCAATCGCTATCGGGCCACCAGCCCGACCCCGAATGCGCCCATGGGCTACATGGCCGCGCTCATCAATCGCGGTTCCGCTTCCGATGGCGATATCTTCGCCTACATGTTCAAGAAGGATCATCTCGGCCCGACCATCGGCAGCCGGACCTGGGCCGGCGTGCGCGGCTACGACGGGTCGTTCGATCTGCTCGGTGGTGGCAGCCTCGTGGTCTCCGACAACGGCATGTACGGGACCCACGGCCAATGGATCGTCGAGAACATCGGCGTGAAGCCCGACGTGCGCGTCCACGACAAGCCGGGGGATCTCAACGCCGGGCACGATGCGCAGCTGGAAAAAGCAGTGCATATGCTGATGGCCAGGATAAAGGCCCATCCCAAGACCTATCCGCAGGCGCCGAGCTGGATGCCGGCTTTTCCGCCACAGCCGGATTATCCGGCCTGCGACAGCGACAAGGTCGGCAATGGGGTGTGCGACTGGGACAACGGCAACAGCGGCAGCTGAAAGCGTCCGGCCGCCGCGGCGGCCATCGGCCGCGAAGTCGTCAAAAACAAACTTGATTAGTTCGCAAACTCAGCTTGCCTCAATTGGGTTTCGGTACAAGGGGTTGTGCGAGCAGCGGCTTTCGCC